>JAGVXD010000001.1 GCA_018303945.1 Candidatus Pacearchaeota archaeon | reverse complement strand
TCAGGAGTCATAAGAGTCTTGATAACAAGACCCCCGCGCAAGTTTACTTTGATTTTGCTAGATTGTTTTAGATGGTGACATATGTCACCTGCGTGCACAGATTCAAGCGACACGATAGACTTAAATATCCTTTTTTACTTTTTTTATTATGGGCGAACCTGCTTATGTAGACAAAAAAGAGGCAAATAAGGCATTGATTATATCTGGGGTTGTCATTGTAATACTTATAGCAGGATTATTTACAAACGGCTTTGGCTTATTCGACAACGACGAGCCAGAGAATTTTAATTTGGAAATAGGAGAAGCCCCAGTTTTAGGCAATCCAAACGCACCAGTGGTCATATACGAGTTTTCTGATTTTTCTTGTCCTGCTTGTGCGCTGGCTGCAGGAGCAAACAGCATACCGAACAATCCTTCATGGAAAGCTCCGCTCCCAAATATAAAGAAAGAATATGTTGATACCGGAAAAGCCAAACTTGTTTTTAAATACTTTCCCGGACATGGAACTGGCGCAGAGGCACATAGGGTTGGGTGGTGCTTAAATGATCAGGGGTTGTTCTGGAAGTTTCATGATGAAGTATTTACTCAACAGGAAAATACGGGAAATCTGGAGACGATGAAATCTCTCGCTCTTACAATAGGTGCAAATGAGAAAATCTTAGATGAATGCCTTGAGCAAAAGAAGTATGACAGCTTGCTTCAAAAAGACAGGGTTCTGGGAGCATCAAATGGCGTAAAGGGAACTCCTGCCTTTTTTGTTAATAACAATTTCATTTCGGGCGCTCAATCTTTTGAACAGTTTAAGAAAATCATTGATAAAGAATTATAGTCTTAAAACGCATAAAATTTATATATTTGATTTGTTTTAATTAATAATGTTGGTAAAGGCAATTCTTGTTGTTTTTGCACTGGTACTTTTATCAGGAGTATCTTCTGCTTATGGCTTTTACGAGCCATGGTATTATGCTCCGAGTGATGTTGTTATTGTAGATAGAACTCCATCATACGGGGGAGGGGTTTTGGTTTCGGATAATTCTCCAATGTATACTTCTATCAAGAGAACCTACGGCTATGGAAGAGACTACTATTCTGATTGGGGATGCGGAAGAAATCCGTGTTATAGACAATATGAAAGAAGAGTGCGTTGTGCCTGGTAAGCGTTAAGTTTAAATATTATGTCACCACTATAAAATTAATGAAGTATCTAAAGAATATAGTTTTAGTGGTTGTTGCCGCTTTTATTCTGTTTTCCTTATCTGGATTTGCGTCTGCGTGGTGTTATGATGGATACGGAGATTCCTGCCAGGTTAGCTACATATACAAACCTTCCCAATCGTATAAAAATCCATCTTTCTCTTCAAGTTTTTCATCTAATGCTCATTATAGTGAGTCTCCAGGATATATTAAATTACCAGATGAGAATTATAGACAGAAATACAGCGCTAAATCAAACAGCAATAACTTTGACTCTTCATCTTCCGGATACGATTACCGGGGCCCGATTTACGAGAGAAAAATAGTTTATACAGAAGACTTCTCAAAGAAGAGATATGACAAATCCTCTTTATTCTCGTCAAAAAGCAAAGATACCTTAAAATATAGCGTATCAAATGTAGTTACGGAAAAATATATAGGTGCTTCAGAATCTAGTTATTCAAATTCACAAAATAGAAGAAGCAGTTCAGAGGATATAGCCCAGGAAGTTGTAATGGATTATAACGGCGGATTCGCATTTGGGAAACAAAGGACTTTTGATTCAAACGAGTACAGAAAAGATTCATACACAGAACCATATTATTACAGGCCATATTATAATTCTCAAAATAATTATTACAACTGGAAGTATTGATGCGATTGGTTTAAATATAAGCTTGCAATTATATTGTTATGGGTATATTGCGCAAAAAGAGCAGCGATTTTGAGATATTGGATTTAACTCTTCTGCAAAAGAGAGGGATTCTTAAAGTGCCGGAGATAAAGCCGGCTAATATATCCAATTCAGATGGTTTTGTTGATTTTACTTCTCAAAACAAGAGTGAAAGCAGTGAAAATACAAATGTTTCGTCTTTCAGTCCTTTTGGGATGCTTGACAATGCACTTTCACAAAGCCCTTCTATTTCAGACATGCCTAAAAGCTCATTAGAATCTTCTTCTGAATTGAATGCTTTGAAATTAAAAATTGACGATTTTGAATTTAAATTTGAAAAAATCCTTGAGAGATTAGATAAAATTGAGTCTAGACTATAAAAGGGCTAGGAATATTTATAAGAAAGAGTATTATATTCATCTGTTTTGTAAACACAAACTCCTTCTTTGCTCCACAAAACGAATTCGTCTATTCCTGCGTCAAGAGCCATTTTGCTGCAAATTGTACAATAAGGTCTTCCTGCTCTGGATGGAGCATCGTCTTTATTCAGACGGATGAAATACAATCGTGAGCCAATAATTTTATCTGCTTTATTCTTTAATGCATCCATTATAGCCCTCTGCTCTGCATGCACGCAACAAGTCTTATCTGTAATTTTTTTATGATATGACTCTTTAAAGATAGAACATCTTCTTTGTTTTTCCTGATTTTTCGGAGGGCTATTAAATCCCCTCCCAATTATTTCATTATCTCTAACAATAATTGAGCCACAACGGGAATTTTCGCAAGTTGAGCTTAATGCGACTTTAGAAGCTTCTAATATATATTCAAGGGCTCTCTTTTCTTCTTCACCTGATAAACATCTCATTATATCATATTGAAATAGAGATATAAATTTCTTGCTAGATTTAATTTACTCACTGCTTGTAGTGAAAAACAGGCAGAGATTTTAAAAAGGACAAATAACTTTCTTTCTAATGCATTCATGTCCTTCCTGCAATAGAGAATTTACTGGAATTTCAGATTATCCTTTAGTTTATATATCTAAAATTGAAAGATTGTCTCTAGCGTCAGAAGTCCAGTTCATTATAGATGACCCAACCATATTTAGTGGACCAAGAACAGGTGCTAGAAATCAACCACCAAGAGAGGTTCTGGAGTTTTTTAGAGAAAACAAAGAAAAAAGAGAGTATGAATATAAAGGATGGACTTGGAAATTAAATACTGATTCGGTGTGGGGAGGGCCATTAATACTTTCTCTTAAAGAAAGAACAAAGGAATTTTTTGGTGTACATATACCTGTTGAACAATGGGAATTAGGAAATTATAAGAGATTTCAAAAAGGTTCTTTTTCGGCTGAAACTATTACAAAACCAGTATTTTCATACCTTGGCCATCTGGAAACTTTAATTGGAAAAGAAGTTCCAACCAGAGAAGTATTTCCCAAACTTTATAGTCCTAGAGAAGGATTTTATAATCTTGTGGGCACAGATTATTGTTTGTTATTTAAAGATTTAGACAATGAAATTGTTTCCCAGGTTTTAACAAACAGGGGGCTTTATGTTCCTAAATTAGAGACAGATAATCCATCAAGAAAAATTGCTTTTTCTATAGCCCAAGTAAAGGATAGCGGAGGCCCAACTATTCTTGTTGAAGATTTGGCAATTTTGGGTGGAATGGCTTATGAAGGTAGAATAAAGAGTTAAGAGAGGTTTGGAAGGAATAGATTTTTCATCACAGCGAAGAGCTTAAATAACCATTCTTATTTTTGTTAATATGAAGAGTTTAACGAAAGAGATAAGGGCATATGCGCTAAAGAATGCTATTGAATTTGGAAAAGCTGAAGCAGGAAGGATATTGCCAAAATTATTTCAGCATGGGCTTGACAGAAAAGAAATAAAATCAATAATGCCGGAGATAGAGAGTATTGTTTCCGAAGTCAACAAATTAGGCAAAGAGGAGAAAAAAAGAGATTATGAAAATCTTAAGGAATATGTAAAAGAGAAAGCAGATGAAGAGAAAGGCTTGCCTGAATTGCCTAACGCTTCTGATAAAATGGTTTTTAGACTTGCACCTTATCCTTCTGGAGCTTTGCATCTAGGGAATACGAAGACTTACCTGCTTAACGCATTATATGCGGAGAAGTACAAAGCAAAAACTCTTCTCATCATGGATGACACTATCGGAAGCGAAGAAAAGAGGATTGTTCCTGATGCATACGGTTTGATTGAAGAAGCTTTCAAGTGGCTTGGAGTCAAGTACGAAAAACCAGTAATATATAAATCAGACAGGGTAGAAATTTATTACAATTACGCTGAAGAACTTATTGAAAAAGACAAGGCTTATGTCTGCAAGTGCATACAGGAAGTTTTAAGGAAAAACCGGGAAGAAGGCAAGGATTGCAAGTGTAGGAAGAGAAGTATTTCTGAAAATAAGAAGCTTTGGAAAGAGATGTTTAAAATGAAGCAGGGAGAAGCAGTTCTTAGAATAAAAACAAGCATGCAGCACCCAAATCCTGCATTCAGGGATCGCGTTCTGTTTAAGATTTCAGACAATGAACATCCAAGAGTAGGCAATAAATATAGAGTCTGGCCCTCTCTTGAGATGAGCTGGACTGTTGATGACCATCTGCTCGGAATTACCCACATTCTTAGAGGGAATGATTTGATGATTGAGACAGATATGGAGAAATTCATATGGGATATATTCGGCTGGAAACATCCTGAAGCGATTCATACAGGAATGATAAAAATTGAAGGTGTGGATGGAAAGCTTTCAAAGTCAAAGGCGCAGAAAGAAGTGCAGTCAGGAGAATTCACCGGATGGGAAGATCCGAGGACATGGAGTATGCAAAGCCTGCGAAGAAGAGGAATAAAGGCAGAGGCAATAAGAGAGTTTGTTGAGGAGATAGGATTGAACAAGCAGGATATAATTGTGCCAATTGATTCATTATATGCCCATAACAGAAAAATGATTGACAATATTGCAAACAGATATTCTTTTGTGAACAATCCAGTGCGATTAAAAATTAACGGCGCTCCTGAAATTAAGAAAGTTGAAGTGCCAATACACCCTGACAGAGAAGAGAAAAGAGAGATTAAAGCAGGAAAGGAAATATTTATCTCTAAAGATGATTTTGACAATTTGAAAGGGCAGGAAATAAGACTTCTTCATTTATACAATATAAAATTAGGAAGAAAGGCAATCAAGAATATTGTTAAATCTGATTTTACTTCCGAAGAAGTCAAACAAGTCCCTAAAATAAACTGGGTATCTGTCGGAGTAAAGACAAACGTGCTTAAGCCCGACGGAACATGGATTGAAGGCATTGCAGATGAAGGCATTCGAGATTTAAAGCAAGGTACAATGATACAATTTGAGAGATTCGGCTTTTGCAGATTTCATTGTGTGAAAAAAAATAATTATGAGTTCTGGTTTGCACATAAGTAATTGAGTTTATTCAAAGTCCTCAATTTCGAGACGATTGGTTTTTGATGAAGACCGTTTTTACTCAAACTTTCTATGTCTCTTCGAGCGAAGAAAGATTTATAAACAAGAATAAGCTGTTAGATGTAGTATATTTTATATACAGCTAAAAGGAGGTTAAATATGATAATCAATCGAAAAGGATTGAGTGATGTTGTTACAACAGTTCTCATTATCCTACTTGTTATTGTTGCTATAGGCGCAATATGGGCGTTCGTGCAGAAGCCGTTTAAAACAACGGAGACGCAGTTCAACCGTTTTGATGCATGCGTAGATGTGGATATACAACCACAGAATTGTAGTATTGGCTCGACAAACTACGAAGTAATTGTTAAGACTAATAAGAAAGGAAATGTACAAGCTTTGAAAGTTCTATTTGAGAAATCTGATGGAACAGTTGAATCAGAAACAGCAGTAGGAACTATTCCAGAACAATATAATACTCAAAAGGTAACTGTTTTGAAGGCCAGCGTTACGACCACCAGTACTAATACTGTAAAGAAAGTAAGTATAATTCCAGTTGTGCAAGGCGAAGGAACTACATTTGACTGCGCTGAAACAGCAAGAATTACTTGCGCTTAACAATTTTTATTTTTATTTTTATTATATTTAACAGAGGGAAAATGAGAAAGATTAAAAATGAAAGAAATAGGAACAGATAAGAAGGGATTGAGTGATGTTGTTACAACAGTTCTCATTATCCTACTTGTTATTGTCGCTATAGGTGCAATATGGGCGTTCGTCAAGAAACCCATAGATACTACTACTCAACGAGTAAATGCAGAATCATTATGCTTAGAGAATCAAATAGAACCTATTGGATGCCAGAAAGGAAGCGATAACGCTCTTTCAGTTGTTTACAGATACACAAGAGGAAACACGGCTCTTTATTCTTCTATTACCGGCGTGCAGGCGCAGGTTCAAGGAGCGAGTGGGGCGGTCTCTATTCAATCTAATGAAAATCCGGAAATAGGCTCTTCAAAGACAATATTGCAATCATATGCCGATACACCGCAAAATGTTTTTCTAATCACTACTTATGAAACAGGAGCAGGAAAAACTCAAACCTGCCGTTCAGTAAGCATTTCATGCCAGGTCATAAGCATCCCTGCAAATGCCTCTTTTAGAACAGGTGGAAGCAATTCCCCCGTTATTCCACCACCTAACCCTAACAATCCTCCAAGTAGCGGCGCTCCTGGAAATCCTGGAGTTTCCATTAATGTGGCTTCTTCAAATGGTTTCATAGGTCCTACTACTTTGACTTTAACTTCGGCAATAACTTCAAATGGAGCGACAATTAATGCTGTTGAGTTTAGGAATGCAGCATCATCACAGCCTTTAACCAGATTAACATCTTCTCCATATACTTATCAATGGAATAATGTACATGTGGGAACTTACACTATAAGTGTAAAAGCAGATTATACTTACAATGGACAAACAACAAGCATTATTAATTCTACAGTTGTTACTATAAGACAAGCTCCAGCCGGTTCTGTCGTTGTAACAAGCCCTGCAGATGTCTCTAGCTATACTATCGGGCAATCCATACCTCTAAGCGTTTCTATAACAGGCATTAGCCCATTAACTCTTGATAAGGTATCTTATTTTGTAGACAGAATCAATGTTTTGAATGGAACAACCTATCCTTCTTATCCTCAAACCTGGAGACCAAGTGTTGCAGGAAACTATCATATTAGCGCTAAAGTTCACAACAAGAGCAATACTATAGTTGCACAATCTTATCCAGTAAGTGTTTCTGTTGCAAGCACAAATCCTCAAATTATAGATGTATATGCATGTGGGACTTTAGATAGAGAAGGAGCTACATACGTCTTAACTGGAGATATAGGAGCTGATATAAATTATGGAGCATGCCTTACTGTCTCTGCTGATAAAATAACTATCAAGGGCAATAATCATTACTTACAAGGTGGAGGTCTTGGTTCTCAAACTGGAACATTACCGGGAGTTCTTATAGGCAATGGAACAAGAACAGTCAGAAACATTAAGGTAGAAAATCTACGAGTATACAGCTTTGGAACGGGAATAAGACTTCTTGGAGCCGAAGAATCAACATTTTACAATGTAACGGTAAATAATAATAACATTAATGGCTTTGAAGTAATCGACAGCCATTTTAACTTGATACTTAACTCTACGACGCAAAATAACGGGCAATATGGCATTTACATACCATTTGATTCAGTCTTTAATACCATAAGGGGACAGCGCATAGGTGGAAATGGTCTTGGAGATTATTATGACTCTGACCAGTTAGATGACGGACAGACTACAAACGATAACGATATATAGAGTTTCTTATTGAAAAATTAAAAATACCATCATAGCAACAATCTATAGGATATAAGACCATTTGAAGCAATCAAAATATTAAGACTTAAATTTTCTTTACTGCTTGCTTCTTTTTAGGAGATTGTTTTTTGCCTAATTTTTCTTCCTTTATAAGCTCTTGTTTTTCAGCTTCTATTTTCTTTTCAAGCTCTTCTAATTTGTTAATCTCCTGTTTTACATCATCTTCTGAAAGAGATTGACCTTGTTCCTGCTTTGGCTGTGATTGCATAAGCTGTGCTGCCGGAACTTTCTTTAAATAGTCAAGAAGAGAAGCTTTTTCCATCTTAAGCACGCTCTTTGATGAATCTTCAATGCTTGCATGAATTATTCCCATTCCAGAAAGAAGGCAGTTCAAAGTCCATATTTTTTTTCCTTTTAAGTTCTGCAAAACTGCAATTATTTTGTGTATTTGTTCAGTTATGTTCCTGTTTTTCATCTCTTCCTCAAGTATCCCTTTAATTGCCTCAAGGTCTATGCTTGTCTTAATATCCAGTTTTTCAGGAGTTTTAGAATTCAATGTTGAAAGAAGCTGGACACTCACTTGCTTGTCTAATGTGAACTCCGCTATTTTCTTTTTTGAAGGCACGTAATAGTCTATTTTATGCGTGTTATTTCCGCTTTCAAAATCCAAGACGAAAAACCCCGCCATCATGTAAGCATCAGAGTTATCCTTTATGAATAAATGATATGGTTGAGAGTTACTTAATTTTTCTACATAAGGTGCAATTTTCATGTATCAATTAATAAATAGGAGTTTATAAGGTTTTGGCATTAAAAATTCTTGGTTTAGATAAAATATGAAATCCATCATATCATCCAAGGATTAACAGGGATAAGTATCTGTTATTACTTATTAGTTGCTAAAAAGAAAGGTTTAAATAGAGTCATTTATTCAAATTTTAATAAAATATAATGAAAATGATTAAAAGAAAAGTCTTAAGGGGATTGACGGCAACTAGTTTAGCTTTATTAGCCGTAACTATGCTTGGTTCTACAAATATTGTCTCAAAGAAAAAAGATATTTTAGATGGAGAACCTATACATGTAACGGCTTTTGACAATTCTGATAAAAGAGTGGATTATAGTATTCCTACATACAATTCTCTCAAACTGCCGCCTAATAATTGTGCCAGATATGTTACAATGGCGGCTCATGATGTTTTTGGTCTAAATTATATTCGTGGAAATGCATGGGATTTAAGATATGATAATAGGATAGTATCTTCTGTAGAAAAGGGAAATTTGGAGAGACTTGCTTCTGAAAAAACCATTCAGCCGGGCATGACTGTAGGAATATTTAATCCTTCAAGCAGATATCTAAAATCCCCTGATAAAAATGGAAATCAGAAAAAATATACCCATGTCGTTCTTTATTTGGGGAGAGATTCTCATGGAGAACCTTTATTAGCCCATCAATACGGGGTTCGTGTAAGAGTTGAAACTTATGGTTCTCTAAGAAAGAAAGGTCTGGAAGCAAGAGAAATTTTAGCACCTAAGAAGATAATTAACCCTTGAAGATAAATTTATCAATGATTAATTTTGCTTTTTCTCTTTTTTCTTGATGCTCTTTTAGGAAAGTATTTATTTTTTCTATGAGGATTGCTTTCAATTCTCCCGAAAGGAGCTTGCCTGACCTATAGTCTGTCTCTATTCTTGCTAGTTTTTTATCATCTGGTTCGAACATCATTTTAAGATATTGGAAAGAAATATCTATGTCTGGGTTTCCACCTAATTTTCTATGCTCTTCTAGTGTGTCTCTGCCTCCGGAAAAAGCATATTTGTTTATTTTACGTTTTACTTCTGATGGAGAGTCTGTTGTAAATATCGCCGCGTCTTTATTTGAAGAGGCAGCCATCTTTCCACCCATTCCGGTTAAAGGTGGGAGAAAGACATTATGCATTATAGCGGGCTTGTAATGGCCTATTTTTGGCATGACGTCCCTAGATATTCTAAAGTGGGGATCTTGATCAATTCCCAATGGAATTACACAGGGAATATTCTTTCCTTTTAGCACAGAAGGCAAAAATGCAAGAACTGCCTGCATGCTTGTATAAAAGATGCTCCCTATATTATTGCTTTCTGTAAATCCAAAACTTGATTTTACTGTTGAAAATGTAATCTTTTTGGCTACCCTGCATGCTTCCCTATAAAGCAGGTTTGCATGTTGAGTATCAATAATAAAGAAAGTCTTTTTAGTATTGAATCCTAGAGCTATGACATCAAGCATATCTTCATAAGTTGCTTCTTCAGTATCTTTAAGGGTCAATTCTGGCTTGTAAAGGAATTTTTCTTCATCAGGAAATTGGAACCACATCTCTGCGTCAAATTTATCCTGTAGCCATTTACACATAATCCAGGGCATTAAATGGCCTATATGAACTTTACTTCCTTTTGAAGAAGCCCTTCCCGTATAAATAAAGAATTTGTTGCCTTTTTCATACTCATCCAAGAGCCAGTTTAAGTCTCTGTGGGCAAAAAAAACTCTCCTTTTTAGCAATATATTGAGGTCTCCGGTATGTTTCTCTATTCTCTCAATTAATTTATCATTTATTCTTTCTACTCCAAATTCCTTAATGAGCTTTTCATAGTCCACTTCCCCCTTAACTTCATACGGCGTTACTTCATACTCTTTTTTCATGTTTTTTTATAGGGAACTGGATTTATAAAGATTAGTTATATCCTACATTTTTAGTCAAGTGGGCTTAGATAACTATAAAAATAAGTTTATCGGTTAGGTTACATAGGATTTAAAGAATTTGTAAAGTATGAATCAGAAAGCACTTTAAGAAAAGCTAGAGCATTTCTTAATAAAATAGGCAGTGAAATAGCTCGCAAAGGAGAACTTACAAGAGAACAGGAGGAAGAGTTACTTAAAAATGAGGATGTGGATGAAGATGATAAGCAGAAACTAAAGAGATTTGTTGGAATTAACAAAGAGACAAGAAAGAAACAGTTAAAAGAACTTCGACTTCGTCTCCATTAATTCCGATGTTAAATGCAATTCACAAATCGTGTTCCCTATTACGTTCGGGGCAAGAAAGACTTATTAATGCCTTTCTGTTGCTAATAGTAATGACAAGAAGAATATTAAACCGAATTCCAGATTGTTTGGACGATTTAACATCCAAATTATTTCCTCATCCAGAAATGTCAAAAGGAGAAGTAGTCTGCAACGTTTCTCCATTTACCTCTCAATACAATACTATTGCTATTAAATACGCAAAAATGCGAAGAGAAGGAGCAACATCCGAACAAATTAGAAATTATACTCTAACTCATCCGATAACTACAACAGAAGGGCAATGGAAAGCACCGTGTAGATTTCCAACATATGAAGAACATTTGGAGATTAATGCGCAAATTCTTAAGAGAAAGCATGCTTAATGTTCTTGCCAGTGACTAATTTCTAACACTCTTTATATCCATCAGATTTATATATCTATTTGATGTTTTGAAATGATGAAAAAGGTGATATGTTTACTGGCAGTCTTTATCATTCCGGTTTTATTGGCTAGTTTTACACACGCACTTATAACTCTGGAATCTCCAAGCGCAATATATAATTATGGAGATTCTCTTGATGTTAAAGCTTACCTTACAAGTGCTTCATCCAAACAAGACTTTCTAAGCATTCTTCTTTCTTGCAATGGCTCTGAGATTGAGATATATCGTTCTCCAGTTTATTTAAACGGCAACGAGGAGAAGAAAATTAACGTGCCTCTGATACTTGAAAACTCTATAATCTCAAATAATGCAGGAGAATGCTTTTTTAGAGCTTTTTATGGTGAAGAACACGTACAGAGCAAGGAGTTTGAGATTAGCAGGGAAATAAATGTCGTACTTACTTTAAGCGAGATTATTGTAAATCCGGGTGAGAAGATATTCATTAAAGGGGAGGCTAAGAAGAAGAACAGCCAGCTTCTTGATGGATATATTGATATAAATATTGTAGAACTTAATTTAAGCGGAAAATACCCTGTAAACAAAGGGATATTTTCGGTTAATTTAACTCTGCCTTCTGATGCACGAGCAAGAGATTATCAAATATTGATAAGAGTTTATGAAGAAGACAGCGCAGGAAACGTTGCTAATGAAGGAAAGTCGTCCATTTCATTTACTGTGCCACAGATTGCCACATATTTAGACATTGCAGTGGGAAGCTCTTCATTAATTCCTCCAAATAAATTGGATTATACTCCCCTCCTATATGACCAAAGCATAGAGCTTATTCAGCATGTAAATATTATTGTTAATTTATTTGACCCTTTTGGAAACTCACTCTCTCAAAATTTGATAGAATCCGGAGTTGTTCGAAGTGAGGACATTATATTTAACGCCACGCCTGGAGAATGGATAATTGAGGCTAAGCAGGGCAATCTTAGAGCAGAAAAGAAGATTTATATAAATGAAGTTGAGAATGCAACATTTTCGTTGCAGGATGGCACCTTAACGGTTATAAACATTGGCAATGTTCCTTATGAAAACGTTTTAGAGATAACCATTGGTTCTGTAATTGAAGTCACAAATGTTTATGTTCCTGTCAGTAAGTCCAAGAAATTTAATTTAAAAGCTCCTGATGGCTCGTACACGGTAAGCTTAAGCGAAGGAAGCACATCCTATGACTTAGGAAATGTTTTTTTAACGGGAAGGGCAGTCAAAGTCAGCGATTCTGATTCTTACCTTTCAGATGGGGTTTCACCATGGGTACTCTGGATATTTATTTTTATAGGGCTTATTTTTATAGCATTATACTTTTACATCAAAGTTGTCCGCCGACCATATTGGGGACATACACCGGAATCGCATAACTCAAACAGGGCAGTACCTTCTCGCATTGCAGCCATGAAAACAGAAGGCAATAATTTAAACGATGATTCAGGAAAGCGCGAAGCAACAATAATATCCTTACACTTGAGAAATCTTGCACAGCTTGAGTCTGTTCGCGATAGTAATGCTCTTGGTTTAATTTCTTCTCTAACAGGCGATATTGCAGGAAACAAGACTTCTGTTTATCATCAAGGTTCAGACAGAATAATAATATTGACTGAAAAGGAGAATAATGAAATATCAGCCATAGAGAAAGCCCACGATATCTACCAGAAGCTTGAAGAATATAACAAGAAACATGCTTTAAAGATTAATTATGGGATAGGAATTAACAAGGGCACGATTATAGTTGAGCAGAGCGGAGATAAATCAAGATATACAGCCATAGGAACTACTATTGTAGGAGCTAAGAAACTCGCTGAAAAAGCTCAATCCTGCATTTACTTTAGCGAGGACATACACAAATACAGTATAGGCAAAGTCAAGAGTGAAAAAGCAGGCGAGAAATATTGGAAGTTATTAAGTATACAGAGAAGGGGACAACACTCAGAATTTATAGATAAGTTTATGCGAAGGCAGGGTTAGCACAGTCTTCATTTTTTATTTCTTCTGCAAAATTTCTAAATTTATTCTGAATTAAAGGCATTACCTTACAGAGAGTATTCTCATCTAGGTAATATCCCTCATGTCCAATTTCTCCTTCAAATAAGGATAGAAGATGCTCTGTTGCTTTAGGCGCAAGCGAATAGGCTTCTGCAAGGTTTTTTATGTGTGCTTTGCAACAATGAGGGCATATTCCGTCCATCATATTCCTCTTTTTTATTTCTACGATTGAATTGCGCTCTATAAAGCTGGCTATCTCGGAGCAAAGTGGGCTTGGAAGAAGTATTCCTCTTGATAAGGCAGCTATCTGATGATTTTTAAGCTCTTTAATTATGCTTTTTCTGGTTTCATCTGAGTTTTTTATTGTTTTTTTCATGCTTTTTTTATTTAGTCTTTTTTTTATCATGGTGTTATGCAAGAACCGGGAGTTTATATCTGGTTACTTGCTGTAAGAAATAAATGTAGTGACACAGAGATTGAACTCTACATTTTCCTTCACGGTCATTTGTCGAATCCACCTCTTGTTCATCATATTATTTGCAAGACGGCACTATTTAAATATGTTGCGGTGCTTATTGAGGCACGAAGAAATATGGATAATTTATTAAATGGTTTTATTCTTTTTAATTTATGAAAAGCAAATGCATTTATTTAGATAATGCTTCAACTAAGAAGATTTATCCGGAAGTCATAAAGGTAATGCAAAATCACATGCTTAATATTGATGGCAATCCGGGATCGGTTCATAAGTTGGGAGAGGAAGCGCGGAATGCTTTAGATTCTGCCAGAAAATCAATAGCTGACAATATTAGAGCCAAAGCCTGGGAAATAATATTCACTTCTGGAGCAACAGAATCAAATAATTTAGCACTTAAAGGTTTAGCAGAAAGGTATAATGACCGGAAGAAGATTATAATAAGCTCAATAGAGCACTCTTCAATTTATGAATGCTGTCAGGAATTAAAAAATAAGGGATATGATATTATAGAAGTGCCGGTAAATGAAAAAGGATATTTGAATATTAGTTATCTTGAGAATATTATGGATAAAAATACTTTGCTGGTTTCAGTAATTTATGGAAATAATGAGTTTGGGACAATTCAGGATATAGGCAGAATTGGGAAGATTTGCAGAGATAGACGTGTGTTTTTTCATACCGACGCTGTTCAGAGTCTGGGTAACGAGAAAATAGATGTAATGGCGATGAATATTGATTTGTTAAGTGCAAGCGCCCATAAATTAGGAGGGCCAAAAGGTATTGGATTTCTTTATTTGAGAGAAGGAATAGATATAATTCCTATTATTCAAGGTGGTGGGCAGGAGAAAGGCAGACGAAGTGGAACAGAAAATGTTGCGGGCGCGGTGGGATTTGCCAAAGCTTTAGAAATTAGCGTAGGGATAAATAAGAAAAAAGTAATAGAATTAAGAGAATACTTCATTAAAAAATTGGAGAATATGAATGGTAAGATAAACGGTTCAAGAGAAAATAGATTATTTAACAATGTTAATGTTTCTTTCCCCGGTTTAAAAGCAGAGAACTTACTTATTGTGTTGTCGGAAAGAGGAGTTATGTGTTCTACGAGAAGCGCGTGCAGTGAAAAAGGCAAGAAATACAATAGAATACTTTCGGCCATAGGACTAGACGAGAAGGATATAAATGGAACACTTAGATTCAGCTTATCAGAATACACGAAAAGAAAAGATATTGATTATACATTAAGTATAATCTCTGATTATTTGATAATTAATAAGAATTTTTAATGAATAATTCAATCCCGCTAGGTTTAAATATAGATAATTCCCTAACAAAGTGCTGCAATTAAGAGAATTATCTATATGAGAAATTCTGTTATATGAAAGGAAATTAATTAGAGCATTTTTTGTACAGAATCTCCCATAGTAGGTATATTGAATACATGCGCACAAAATTGAGGTATAATGAATTATAAAGAATCGGTCCATACTCCTATATATGTAGGACTTGAATTAAGCAATTCAGGAATCACTTCTCTCTTTTTTCTAAGAGGGTTAAAGAGGAAAAGTGGAAAATCCTATGTAATGCTTGAAAATATAGCTGGAAGCAGGGAGACGGAGCTGCTTATAGAACCTGATTGGGTAATAATAAGAGAAAACAGAGACGGAGTTAAAGTGGATTATCATGGAGCCAAACTGGGAGATTTATATCGTGGAGAAGTATCATGTGTGAAGCACGGAAGAAACTTTGGAAATTTCATTTTAGGAAGATACCCCAATTCGCATCTTATAAGAGCTTATGTTGAATCTATTAGCGGGAAATAGTTTCAGAATGACAATTTGCAACTTTATAGTCATCAATAAAGTATATTAAGATAAAGCATTTTTTAGGTTGTGCAATGCTTGGAAAAATAAGAAAAGCTCCTGAAATAGAATGGGATAATCCTAAACAATGGATTAATAGCAAGCCCCTGAATTTAAGTGATTTAAAAGGAAAGGTAATTTTAATAGACTTTTGGACTTATACTTGCATAAATTGTGTACGTACTTTCCCCGCCTTAAAACTGATTTGGGACAAGTATAAGAATAAGAGATTTGTTCTTTTTGGAGTGCATACTCCAGAGTTCGAGTTTGAAAAGGAGATAGGAAATGTAAAATACGCCGTTAAGAAATATGGTCTTTCTTGGCCAATATTGAATGATCCAAAGCGCATTAATTGGGAGAATTATGGCAATTCTTATTGGCCCAGAGCAGCATTGATAAATTCAGAAGGCAAGATAATATTCGAGCATATAGGAGAATCAGGATACAAAGAGATTGATGAGAAAATTGCAGGCGAACTCGTCAGATTGCGTGACTTTCCATCTGATAGCGATATAATTTTAGAAAAACAAAGGGAATATTCTCCAAGAATATCTCATGAGACTTATGCTGGAAGTTTGAGAAATGGAGAAATTACTGGAAAGGTATGCTCTTTGAATGGAAGTTGCGATAAATATGTAGATTCTGGCAGCTATAAATCCGGAGAGATTTACCTCAATGGAGAATGGCATCAAGGAAAAGAATATGCAGAATATCTTGGCAAGGATAGTTCAGGATGGATTGCATATCTCTATAATGCTAAAGAAGTTAATGTTGTCTTGAGCGGCGCTGGCAGAGCAGAAGTAACTTTGAATGAGATTCCTCTGAAAAAATCAAACGCAGGAGAAGACATTATTTTTAATGATGGAAAGAGCTTTGTAAACATAACTGGGGGAGATATGTACAGGGTTATCAGCCATCCTAACGTACAGAGCGGAGTATTAAAGATAAAATCATTTCCCGAGATGAAGTTTTTTGCCTATACATTTGGATAGTTCATATTGCTTCTAGACTTTCTTCGCTAAACGGAGCATAAGCAATTATTTCTCCGCTATCACTTATAATCTCTACATGATATTGTCCATTTGGCAGGATAATATTTATTTTTCCCTTCATTCCTTTTACAATAGGCACTTCTTTGAAATTTGGGTCGTCTTCGTTATGATATTCTACATATTCCGGATCAGGAGGTGTAATGATTTTTACTATTTGATGGCGTTTGAAGTTTGTTTGCATGAGATTTATTTCCTCTTTTTTGATTTTCGCTTTACAGATTTATCGGAAAGAGACATCTTTGAAAATAGAAAGATGTAAAGTATCTCCAATATGCCTAGGGTGTTGATAAGAAAGAAAGATAAGAACCATAAAATATGGTTTTTACGCGCCGATATCCACCAAGCAACCCCTTTCCAAGCAAGAGACCAGACAATAATTACAGCAATAAGCCATATTGGAATGCCTGTTTGAGACGCAATTATTTCTAGAGTTTGTGGCATTTAATTTTAAGCAGCATTCAATATATAAACATAACGTGAGAAAAGTATTTAGAATAAAAATCCTAATCGCGGCAATATAAGGAGTATTTTGGCGCTTCCGGCGCTACGGTGCTAAATAGGTGCTAAATAACCGACGAAGCGGCCATTAATTTCATGGTCGAGAATTTTCCTGAAGCCAATTTCTGACTTGAAGTCAAGCCTGCCGACGCAGAACGCCATTAATTTTGGATTTATATAATACTCATCACGAGGATTATAATTAAGATAAACACCCATATTAGTCTCTTGTTTTGTTTGTATTTTTACCCAATTAGCATACTCTTTAAGTAATGTTCGATCTTCCGCAAATTCTTTATCAACTTCATCAGGATGTCTTGCCAAAATTCTCCAAACCTTGCTTTCAAGAATTTCCTTTTGTGTTAAATGTTTTTCTAAGACCTCCAAAGCCGGTAAACCTGATCTAACCATAATTCCAGGAAGTGAATCATAAAAACTATTTGGATTGAATTCATAATCTGGGGCTAGTTTTGCATTTGGATTTATAAATTCCAGAGCTTTTCTTCCTTCCTCTGTTACCCTTCCATTCTTATCAACAGTTAAAATAAATTTAGGATTTCCGTTAGGATTTCCGCTTCTTGTTCTTGAGTCATAAAAAATTAAGTCAGGAACATCAAGATAACTTAACAAATCTGGAAATTCATGAGCATGAGCAATTCTTTCTTTCATAAATCTTGCAGCAGTCCAAGGAGATCTTCCTTCTCCAAGCAACAAAGACATCTGTTCAAGATATTTGCCTTGAAACGGCTTATCTTGCTCCACCATTATCTTAGTTTTATTATTGCTGTATTGCATGCTTTCTTAAGAAATTTAGAGTTTATAAAATTTTTTATTGTTTATCATTTATTAATTACAACAGTCTTATTTATAAACTATAAGTATAAAGAATAGATGATAAGCTTTTTAGCTTATTTATTATTCTTCCCACGGCGGTGCTTTAAACTTATAAATCGGGCTTAAATTGATTTTACTACTTTTAAAGCAATAACATGTTATCACCTTGATATATCGTCGAGAAAAACTATGTCACAGAAATATTTATATATCCATTTGTTGTGAAGTCAGTATATCACAATAGATTGTGAAGGTAATCATACTAAACACAAGATATTGTGTCATATTCCATGTATTGTCCATACTGCTTAAACACCGAAACAAGAGTAATAGATAAGCGGGATGTTGCAGGCATTACAAAAAGAAGGCGTGAGTGCTTAAAATGCTTAAGGCGTTTCAATACAATGGAACAGCCTGAACAAATCACGCTAAGAGTAGTTAAAAAAGATGGCAGGCATGAAGGGTTTGACAGGGAGAAGCTAAGGCGAGGCATATTAAGGGCCTGTGAAAAAAGACCGGTAAATACGGAGACTATAGAAAGCATGATACATAGAATAGAAGACAAGGCGCGCAAACAAGGAAAAGAGATAAGCAGTTTTCTTTTAGGTGAGCTAGTGGCAAAAGAATTAAAGAAAGTTGATAAAGTTGCATATATAAGGTTTGCTTCTGTTTACAGAGAATTTACAGACATATCAGATTTCAAGAATGAAATAAGAGGGTTGGTGAAGAAATGACTCCAGAAATGATTCAAGAACTTGAGATGGGTAAAATGAAATTAAGGAGATTCTTCAGTTATGATGGGAAAAACCCATTTCAATATGATATTTATGGCAATCCTATAAATTGGCTCTCTGAAGAGGTCAAAGTTACAGATGATTTAGGCAAAGTCATTTTTGTTCAGCCAAATGTTCGTAGGCCGGATTTTTGGAGTCCTTTAGCCATTAAAGTTGTAGCCAGCAAGTATTTCTGGGGAGATATGGCAAAAGGTGAGCGTGAAGACAGCATTGAGAAACTTGTAGGAAGAGTCGCTAGATTTATAGAAAGGCAGGCAATTAAACAGAAATACTTTGATCCTTCACAAAGTGCAATTTTGCGAGATGAGATATCTTCAATCTGTCTTAGTCAATTATGCGTCTTTAATTCTCCTGTATGGTTTAATGCCGGCATTCATGACTATAATATTCAAGCTGGAGGAGTCAGTTCATGGAAATGGGATTCAGAAACTGATAAAATTGTAAGAGCTGAAAAAACAGATGACAGGCCACAGTGTTCGGCTTGTTTTATCCAGAGCATAGAAGATAATATGGAATCTATAATGTCTGTTCAGGTTGCAGAAGCGAATTTATTTAAGGCTGGCTCTGGTACTGGCACAAATCGTTCTCCATTACGCAGTTCAAAAGAGCGCGTAACTGGAGGAGGCAGAGCTTCCGGACCACTTAGTTTTATGAGGGGATATGACTCTTATGCCGCAGTCATAAAGTCTGGAGGAAAAACACGCAGGGCTGCAAAGATGGAGATTCTTAATGTAGACCATCCAGATATAATTGATTTTATAGAAGCTAAACAGAAGGAAGAGAAGAAAGCATGGGCTTTGATAGAACAAGGATATTCAGGAGGGCTAAATGGAGAAGCTTATTCAAGTATTTTCTTCCAAAATTCTAATATGTCTGTTAGAGCGCAGGATTTGTTTATGGAGAGAGTTAAGAGCAATGGAGAGTGGCAGACCAAGTATGTTACTAATGGCCAGACATGTGAAACTTTAAAAGCAAAAGACACGCTTATTAAAATTGCAGAAGGAACATGGATTTGCGGAGATCCGGGAATGCAGTTTGACACAACAATAAATAAATGGCACACATGTAAAAATAGCGGAAGAATAAACGCAAGCAATCCATGTAGCGAATATATGTTTTTAGATGATAGTGCATGCAATTTATCTTCTATAAACATGATGAAATTTAGAACAGATGATGGAATGTTTGATGTAGAGAAGTTTAAGAATGTTGTAAGAAACTTCAGCATAGCTATGGACTTGCTTGTAGATGGAAGCAGTTATCCTACGGAAAAGATTGCCAGAAATTCCAGAGATTATAGGCCTCTTGGATTGGGATATGCCAATCTTGGAGCTTTGCTTATGAGTTATGGGCTTCCTTATGATTCTGAATCTGGAAGAGCTGTTGCAGCAGCTTTATCAGCTATAATGTGCGGGGAGGCATATAAAACCTCTGCTGAAGTAGCAAGCCTCGTAGGACCATTTCCAGCTTTTATGAAAAACAGAGAGCCAATGCTTGATGTCATGAGAATGCATAGAGATGCCGTGAAGAAAATAGACGTTAATGCTATTCCTTCACATTTAAGGTATTTAGTTAATGATGCTTGGGACGCATGGAGCGATGCAGTTATTCTCGGAGAACGTTTCGGATACAGGAATTCTCAAATGACAGTTATAGCCCCGACAGGTACGATAGCTTTTATGATGGACTGTGACACTACAGGTATTGAACCAGATATAGCACTTGTAAAATATAAAGTTCTTTCTGGAGGGGGAATGTTAAAAATTGTCAATAGAAGTGTACCTCTTGCTCTTAGAACACTAGGGTATAATGAAAGTCAGATTAACGATATCATAAATTATATAGATAAAAATGACACTATTGAGGGTGCACCCCACTTCATGGAACAACATCTTGCTATTTTTGATTGCGCATTTAAACCTGCAAAAGGAACACGTTCTATAAGTTATAAGGGGCACATTATGATGATGGCAGTAGTGCAGCCCTTTGTTTCTGGAGCTATAAGCAAGACAATAAATATGCCTGAAAGTTCAACTGCCGAAGAAATAGCAGATGCATATCTATTTTCATGGGAACAAGGCTTGAAAGCAGTGGCTATTTATCGTGAGAACAGCAAGCGCAGTCAGCCTTTGAACACGCAAAAGACTGAAGGCGAGATGATAAAAAAGAAGATAGTTGAAAAGATTATTTTAGGAGAGAGAAAACGCATGCCTCAAACAAGAAGAGCAATTACTCATAAGTTTGAGATTGGAGGACACGAAGGATATCTTACTGTTGGATTATATGACGATAATAAGCCGGGGGAGATTTTTATTACAATGCACAAGCAAGGTTCAACTGTAAGAGGACTTATTGATGCATGGGCTACTTCCACTTCTCTAAACTTGCAGTATGGAGTTCCAGTCACTGAATATTTCAGGAAATTCAGGCATCAAAAGTTTGAGCCGTCAGGATTTGTAAAGAATATAGGTGGGGGAGAACTAGATAACAAATTAAATGCAATACGCACGGCATCTTCAATAGTTGATTATGTTGCTCAATTCATGATTAATAATTTCGGTGAGGGAGCCGGAAAGCCGGAAGTTGAAATTCATGTCTTGAATCCAGATGAAGAAAGCGAACAGCAAAATCTTATAGATATAAAAGAAGAGCAGAAGTTTATTACTGATTTTGGCAATGAGGGTCTTATCTGCCCGCATTGTGGAGGTCCGGCAAAAAGAATGGGCAACTGTGCAATTTATTGCACATCTTGCAAGCAGACAACCAGGTCGGGATGCGGAGAGTAATTACAGAGAACTGCATATTTATAGCTCACTAAGAGGCAGTTATCCATATCTCTTTAAACTCCCGGTTTTTTTCTTCTCTCAAATTTCTTCAAGTCAGGTTCAAATGTGTAAGGTGCAAGAATACCAATTAAATTAGCACCATCATATACTACTGTAAGGGGCTTATTTAATATATCTTCGTTCTCAAAGACTAAAAATCTTCTTCTTAATTCTTCATAATCTTTCTTTTTGAGAACTATAGCCATTTTCTTTTTCAAGTATTTCAGGATTATATCCTCTAAAAAAAAGACAATCTTATATATTTAACGCTTTTATAATTAATACAATAAGGATTTTTTAATCTGTTTTTATCAAAGGAACGAAGTTAAAGCCCTTAAACTCTTTTTTATCAATCTTGCCTTTGCTTTTCTTGAAATAAATCAAATTTTCTTTTATAGGAGCGAGCATGATTCCATCTTCTTTCAGCTGGTCAAGTATATTATAAATTGAGGTTATGTCTTGAGCGAAAGCACTTATCAGTATTCGGTCGAATGGTTCGTATTCAGGAAGGCCACGATAGCCGTCGCGTCTTACAATATGTACCCATGGTAAATTATCCAGACGCTGTTTTGCTTTAATAGCCAGAGATTCATTTATTTCTAAACCATAAATCTCGCCTTCTTTGATTATAGATGCCATGAGAGCGAGAACATAACCTGAACCAGATCCAATTTCAAGAATTTTCTGCCCTTTTTTCAGTTCAAGATGCTCCAATATAAATGCAATTTCAGAAGGCTTTGATATCTTGCTTCCTTCGCCCAATGGCAGAGAGATGTCTTCATAAGCATAGTTTTTTACATGTTCCGGAACAAATTCCTGCCTGTTGACTTTTTCAAAACCGTCAATTATCTCCTGGTTAAATCCCTTTGCTTTGAGATGCTCCAAGAGAGCTTCTTTCTGCATATTATAATATATCCTTTTAAGTATTAATGCTTATCTATTTTTGAAGTAATACTCTTTTAGAGTACTCCATAATGTTTATAAGCGATGTTTAAGAAAAAACATGATGAAAGAAAATATCAAATTTTTAGATTCAAAGAATTTTGATTCTTTTATCCGCAAGGGAAATTCAGTTGTAGATTTCTGGGCAGAATGGTGCGGGCCCTGCAAGATAATGGCTCCTCACTTTGAAGCAGCCGCAAAAGAGCTTTCTGGAAAGGTTGGATTTGGAAAGGTTGATGTTGAAAGCGAGCAGGAGCTTGCCGAGCGTTTTCAAATAATGAGTATACCCACTACAATTTTCTTCAAAGATGGTGAGATGGTTGAAAGAATTGTTGGGGCCGTGCCCAAAGATAATTTAATGAAGATAATAAAAGAAAGCTTTTAATTATAGCCGTCTGGAAAGAACTCTTCTTTTTTAGGTTCTCTGCTTTCTAATCTTGTATGTACTCCTATATTTCCTATTCTAGTAGCAATACCTTCTGTTATTTTCTGCAGGTTTTTAAGGTTATTATCTCCATAAACGTCTAAAATCCATATTTTGTCCTCTTTTGCTTCCAAACTAGGGTTATTAAGGTATAAATTTGCTACATAATCTCTTTCTAATTTAGAAATTGGGATAATTCCTAGAAATTTACGAGTTCTCTGTATTTCGGGACCTAGTATCCCGATAGCGTCTTTTTCAGGAGCATAAACTCTCATCCCATAAGATGTGGCTATTTCGTAACCTTCTCGCTTAAGCTCTTCAGCTACATATGCAGGGATATTTCCATGTATGAATCCATCTTTAAACTCTACTATGTCGCCTAAACTTGCCATGAATTATATTATTTTGTCAGGTTTATAAATCTTTCTATTTTACGACTTGATAGTAAATACAGATTATAGAAGAAAGAAATTTATTTTACCCGACGAAACGATAGATATTTAACGTCGATATTCTTAATAAAGCAATGAATCCGAAGCTAGTAAGAGACAGAATTCCAAACTTAATACGCAGTGAGGGAAAACTGCCGGTAGTGCATTATTCAGATGACGATGAATATGCCGATTGTTTACGCGAGAAGCTAAGCGAAGAAGTTGATGAATACTTAAGCAGTGAGAAAGAGGAGGAATTAGCTGATATCCTTGAAGTGATAGATGCTATATGTGACTATAAGCACATTGATAAACACTCTTTGCAGGAGCTTAAGGAAAGAAAAGCGCAGGAAAAGGGCTCTTTTATTAAGCGGGTAGTTTTGGACAATATTGAAGAACCGGCCCAGAAATTATAAAATTAATTACTTAAAATTAATGAAAATTTCTGGTATAAATATTTAAACTTCTTTGAAGATAGTAAATTATGCAGTATATAGAAGAAAGTTATCAAAAGAGAATACAAAGAAACGGACTAGATATTCTATGCCGCAATAGTGGATTTGAATTTACTAATCTATTCTTTCCTTACACTTCAGGAGAGATAGGCAACTATTATGTGCAGAGCGCTGTGGTGATGAGAGAAGGCAATGATTTTGATAAATCTGTTAAATTAATGAGGGATTTGATTACTATAGCAAAAAATGAGAATAATAGCGAGATAGAGATTATAACTGGTGGAGAGACGAGGGATTTGATATTTTCTATGCCTGTCGCTGCTCTTATGAAAAAACCTTGCGCCATGATATATAAAAGTGGCGAATGTGTCGGGGCTTCTCTGGTTGGCAGAACTGCAACCCATGTTGCAGATTTAAACAATGAAGGCTATTCTTTAGAGAATTATTGGCTGCCTATAATAAGAAAAAACGGAGGAGATATGAGAGAGGTGTTCTTTTTTGTTGATAGATTGGAGGATGGAGCTAAAGTAGTTGATTCCCTAAATATTAGAGGACACGCTGCAGTGCCTTTAAACGTAGATGCTTGGGAGTATTTGCAGAAAAAAGAAGTTATATCGGGAGAAATATATCTATCTCTGCAGGAAAGATTGGAAGATAAAACTCAATGGGCACACCGAATGCTTAAATCTGATAAAGGTTTAAATGAGCTTAAGAGAATTCTGCTTGATTCAAGGACAATTCATAAGGGTATAAAAATTATTAATGCAGGCTATCCTGAATTGCGTGAAGAGCTTGTTGATAGACTTAGTAAAATTGGACTGCATATTGGCGAAATATGATAAAATATTGAAAATACTTCTTTACAAAAACGTTTAAATAACGTATCTGTGTCAGAGATTTATGGCTCCGTAGCTCAGCCCGGTTAGAGTACTGGACTTTTAAATCAGAATTTGAAGCAATCCAGGTGTCGCGGGTTCAAATCCCGTCGGGGCCATAACACTTTTTATCCCAAAAAGAGGAGAAGACTCTATAGGCTTATAAAAAATGCTTGAAAAGGGAATTTATTTATATATAAATAGCCTTACATTTAATAATTAATTATTAGAATAGTTAAGTTTATATATTAGTTACTATACATTTAATTATGAAAAATACAAAATATATGAAACTGGCACAGAAGATTGAAGGAAGATGGACATTAGATAGCTTCAGCAGGGAGCTTGGCATTAGCAGGGAAAAGGCAATTTATGTTATACACAGACTCAGAAAGCTCGGGTATGTAAAGACATATTATGGGAGGAATAAAATGAGGATTTATTATATCTATCTTAGAAACCAATCCAAAAAGAAAAGCTATACTGATGCAATAAATGAAGTTTCCCCGATAAAATTGGCTGAGTGGAGCCCAGATTATGTTTATGGGAGAAAGATAAAATATGAAGAGGTGCTTGTATATGCACTAAAAAAAAGAGATGTAAGATATACTATTGCTGCCCTTGCGCTATTTCGGCACATAAAAGATTGGAGCTATTTATATGCCCTTGCAAAAAAAGAAGGAGTTGTTCGTGAAATAGCTGCCCTTTATGATATAGCCAGGCTATTTCTGAAAAAATTAAGGAAAATGCCTGCTCGCTTTTACAATCTTGCCTTGAAAGACAGAGGAAGTTTTGAATATATAATAGATAAATTATCTTCTGATGATTTTAAGAGCATAGAAAAAAAATGGAAAGTTTATATTCCTCTTAATGCATCAGATCTTAGCGAATATAAAAGGGGTGCAAAATCATAAACATACGAGAACAGGAGGATATATTCATTGCTATCGGCAGGGAACTTACTAGAAAAATAACTGCCTATGCAATTGGAGGAACTGCCTTAATGCTGCGAGGAATAAAGGCTGCGACACTTGATGTAGATATCGTCCTTGAAAATGAAAAGGATAGGGAATATCTCATAGAGACAATGAAGAAGTTAGGTTATAGAGATCTAGACTATAGACTTGCCTATATTGAGAAGAAAGACGGGACTCCAAAAATGCTTCAGGGGGAAAAAGTCAGATTTGATTTTTTCTTACATAAAGTAATTACTTCAGATTTTTCAGAGAAAATGAAGAAAAGAGCTGACGAAACACATGAATTTGAAAATCTTATCCTGAAAGCAGCCCATCCAACGGACATAGCCATAATGAAGAGTGCCACTGACAGGGAAAAAGATGATCATGATATTATTCTTATTTGCGATAAAAAGATGCTTGACTGGAATATCATGCTTTATGAAATAGAAGAACAATTCAGGCTGGGCAATGAAAGGGCTATTTTTGATCTTGGATACAAACTGGAAAAACTAACCAACATAAAAGCAATCATAGTTCCAAAAGAGATTCTAGACAGAATTGTCGAGTTTCACAACAATAATGTTGAAGAAAGGGAAAAGAAGCGATAGAGATTTGCCTAATCTTTTAAGATTCTACAAAATAATATTGTACTGGTAGCCACCATCTACCTGTTTCCCTATCTAATCCCGGCAATCCTTTCATGAAAGCATTACCCTCGGCATTCCTTTTCAAACTATATGCCGGGTTTTGGTCAAGAAAACTTTAGGATTTGCATTTTAAATTGCATCCAATCTATAGTTGAAGCTGAAATATATAAAAGCTAACATGCCAGAGAGGTCTAGAGGGCTTATGAGTCATAATATTTTTTTGTACTGAGAAAAATTCAGATTTTATGCTGATGATTGCTTACGATAAGAAAATAACTTCCCGCATAAGAATGTAAGGATTACAGAGAATTCTGTACCGAACATGATGCAATCAACAGAATTTTCCTTCCAGCGAATTCTGCCGCAGAATGATAAAATTATTAGAATTCTCTGTGTCACTATAAAGCTTATAAAGTTTGAATTTTAATATTTTTGATGTTTTGGTTAGAGCGCGGCAATCCAGATAATCTTGAAGGAAAGGTTCTTATTTATTCAAGATTCATAGGAGATATAGAAGAGCTTGAGTCTCTTGTTTCCCATGAATCGCCTTCTTTGGCCAAGAGTATTGCAATTTGCGCACTTAATTCTAAATTAGATGATCCTATTTTAGCAGTTGAAGCATGCCATCATTCTGATGTGGGTTGTATATTTGAATACGAGAGAGGAAAGATTATAAAGCCCGTTAAGAGCATCATGGCTAAGATCATAAATACTTCTATAAATTCTCAAGATGAAATAGAAGAATATCCTGGAGACGTTATCTTTACTGGAGAATACTTTAAAGTTGGCCCAGGTATAAAATCTCTTGAATTAGGCGTTATGGCTTATTTTAATTGTTATTGCGACAATCTTTATGAGGGAGATGATAAAAACTTAATTAGAGAAAATGCTCCTTTTGTAAAAAATGATATTACTTATGAGAATATTCCAAGCCGCAATCTTTATGATTATGTTCTTAAAAAATTCACTCTTCCATTATTAGAAGCTAAAAAGAGTGGGAGGAAGGAAGCTTTTGACAGAATATCTAAAGAGCTTATCTATTTTACACGTAACCGCTCAACTTCGTATGCGGCATCTGCTCTTGTTAATGTTTTATCAAATGATAAATATTCTGGAAAGCATATGAAAATAGCCGAACTCATTACCAAACAGATTGGAGCAATAGCGGAAGACAATTATGAACAAGCACATATAATAAAAACTCAAATTGATGCAATAAACGGGCGGGCTTCAGTTTAGAAAATTAAAGAAATGCTCTCCTTGACAGCCGTTAAAAACTTAAATTCTGTGGAATTGGACAAAAATTAGCCACTTACCACTATAAAGCTTATAAAGTTTGAATGCTTATGAAATTAAGAAATGTGAAAAGAAATCTTAATCAGCTGTTGCTAACTGCCAGAGGTTTTTAGAAACATTTAAAAAGCCACTTTCTTACTTTATTATTAATCCAGGATTATTTTCCTTGCTGTCGCTATGCACATATTACAGCCCAAGCACATAAAATTGAAGCCAGATGAAATTAAGGCATTGCTCGATTCAATGAATGTCTCAGTTTCTCAATTGCCAAAAATAAAGCATGTGGATCCAGCTGTTCCTGAAGGCAGTGTACCCGGAGATTTACTCAAAATAGAGAGAAAAGAGGAGGACAAAACCTTGACATATTACAGGGTAGTTGCATAATGGCGCATAAACATGACATATTAATTAAGAAATACTTGGAACAGCATTCACTTGTAGAATCAAACATACTTTCTTTTAATGACTTTATAGGTCATAAAATACCTCAAATTATAAGCGAGATAAACGAGACTATAAACAATGAAGAAATAGAGATTAGGCTTGGAAGAGTAAGAATTGAGAAACCTAATATCGTTGAGGCTGATGGAAGCACTAGTATCGTTATACCTTCAGTTGCAAGATTAAGAAATCTTACAT
Organism: Candidatus Pacearchaeota archaeon; assembly: GCA_018303945.1. Taxonomy (GTDB): domain Archaea; phylum Nanobdellota; class Nanobdellia; order Pacearchaeales; family GW2011-AR1; genus JAGVXD01. The sequence goes on along the minus strand of JAGVXD010000001.1, from coordinate 53,358 downwards.
ATTCTGCACCTGTATTTCTTGAATTAACAGTTAAATACGAAGGTCAGACAGACAGTTCAGAAGTCGAAATAGGTAGAATACCTATAATGGTCAGAAGTGCCGGATGCACTACCTCTGGAATGAACCGTGATGAATTAAGAGCTAATTTTATGGATCCTCTTGACCCTGGAGGTTATTTCATAATAAATGGAAATGAGAGAGTAATGGTAATGTCGGAGGATCTTGCGGCTAATCAACCTTTCATTGAAGAAGGAAGATTAGGATTAACTTTAAGATTGTTTTCACAGAGAGGAGCATATCGTATTCCTACCACTATTTCTGAAACGGGGGAAGGAATTATTGAATTAAGTTTTAGCAGGCTTAAAAATATCCCACTTATACCAATAATCAAAGCTTTAGGAATGACAAAGGAATCTGATATAGCCAGCGCAATAGGTTTTGAAAACGATGGATTAATTGTTAATTTGTACGAGTATGCACAAATACAAAGTAGTGAAGATGCTCTTTTGTTCATATCCGAAAAGGCAGGAATACAAGGCACAAAGAAAGAGATACTTGACAGAATAAAAGATAGGATAGACTCCTTTCTCCTTCCGCATATAGGAACTGGAAAAGCAGCTAGATCGGAAAAAGCAGTTACTCTCTGCAGATTGATAAATATTTATATGCACGCTAAAGAAAACAAATCTTTGCGAACAGACAAAGACCATTATGCGAATAAGAGGATAAAACTTTCCGGAGATTTAATGTCGGATCTTTTTAGAGTCAATATTGGAATATTAATAAGAGATATACAATATTCATTGCAAAAAATAGCTAAAAGAAAGAAGTTTTATTCTCTTAAGACTATAGCCAAATCAACTTTATTTACTCACAGAATAGAGAGTGCAATTGCAACTGGAAGCTGGATTGGAGAACGTTCGGGAGTTACCCAAAACATGGACAAAACTAATTATCTCGCAATGCTTTCTCAATTACAGCGTGTTTCAAGCATGCTTCCTGGAGAGCAGGAAAACTTTATGGCAAGAACTCTTCATCCTACCCATTATGGAAGATTTTGTCCGACAGAGTCTCCTGAAGGAACTGAGATAGGACTGCGTAAAAATCTTGCAATTCTAAGTAAAATATCAACAGCAGTGATTTTTGACGAACAAACTGTAATGAAGAAATTTGAAGAATGTGGTTTGCAGCATGAAGAAGGCATTGACGTATTCTTCAATGGAAGATTTATAGGCTCTGTTAAAGATCCGGAGTCTTTTGCCAAACAAGTAAGAGTCCAAAGAAGAGTTGGAGTTTTCCCGCGTGAAATGAGCATCCGCAACGATAATCTTCTAAATCAAGTAACCATATCTACAGAAGTTGGAAGGGTTTTAAGGCCGATAATCATTGTTGAAAACGGAGTAAGCAAATTAAAAGATGAGCATCTTCTTCTCATAGAAAATAATAAACTTAAATGGAGTGATTTAGTTAAAGAAGGGATTATAGAATATATAGATGCGGCAGAAGAGGAAAACGCTCTAGTGGCTTTCAATCAGCAGAATATAACTTCTGAAAATACTCATCTGGAAATACACCCTATTGACCTTTTCGGGCTAATCACCAGTCTAGTTCCATTTGGAAATCACGACCAATCTTCACGTCTTAACAGAGGAAGCAAGACTTTAAAGCAAAGCTTGGGAATTTATTCTGCAAACTATCTTGTTAGACTAGATACAGACGTTTCTATCCTTCATTATCCACAAAAGCCAATTGTAAGAAGTTTTGTTTATGACACACTTGAAGTATATCCTGCCGGACAGAATATAGTTGTGGCAATAATGCCTTTTGAAGGATTCAATATGGAAGATGCTGTTGTTCTTAATAGGGCAAGTGTTGAGAGAGGCATGGGAAGAAGCACATACTTTAGACCTTATACTGCAACTGAATTGCAATATGCTGGAGGGCTTGCAGACGAGATTGTAGTTCCTGATAAGGATGTTTCAGGATACAGAACAGAAGCAGCTTACAGATTCTTAGAAGACGACGGGGTAGTTTATCCAGAAGCAGACATGAATGAGGGAGAAGTAATAATTGGAAAAGTTACTCCTCCAAAATTCCTTAGCGAAGCTAAAGACATAAGCATACAGGCGAAGAAGGAGGCAAGTTCTGCTATTCGTCAAGAAGAGAGAGGAACAGTTGATGCAGTGTTTATAACGGCTGATCAAGAAGGAAACAAGATTGCTCAAGTCAGAACAAGAGATTTAAGATTGCCTGAACCAGGAGACAAGTTTTCCACACCTCACGGACAAAAAGGAGTAGTTGGACTTATTGCAGACTCGGAAGACATTCCATTTACATCCAAAGGAATAAAACCAGATTTAATGTTTAATCCTCACGGCATACCTAGCAGAATGACGGTAGGTTATCTTATAGAGCTTCTTGCAGGCAAATCTGGAGCGATAAGTGGAAGGATTGTTGATGGAACATCTTTTACCGGGAGCAATGTCAAGGAGTTAGAACAACAACTTAGAGAAATGGGCTTTAGCTATGACGGAACAGAAGTCATGTATAATGGAATAAGCGGGAAGAAGATGGAAGCAAAAATTTACATTGGAAATATGTATTATCTTAAGCTTAAATATATGGTAAAGAATAAGATACATGCGAGAGCTTCAGGAAAAGTTGCATTGCTTACCAGACAGCCTATTGAAGGAAGAGCGCGTGGAGGCGCATTAAGATTGGGAGAAATGGAGCAACAAGCACTTGCAGGTCATGGAGCATCCCTTCTTCTTAAGGAAAGATATGACTCTGACAAGACTATAGTTCATATATGCAAGCAATGTGGAAGTTTAGTATATGAAGATGTAATACATAATAAAGTTGCCTGCCCATTATGCAACAGCAATGAATCTGAACCTATAGAAATCTCATACGCCTTTAAGCTATTGTATGATGAGCTTCTGGGGCTTGGAATTTATACGACATTTGAATTAAAAAATAAATACGATAGAATATGAAGGACATATATTTCAGAAAACAAGTGAAGGCTTTGAAGTTCAGCCTGTTGAGCCCGGAACATATAAAGAAACTTAGCTCTGCAAAGGTAGTAACTCCTGAATTATATGATATTGATGGGTTTCCGGTAGATGGGGGGCTTATGGATTTACGTCTTGGAGCTATTGATCCTGGAGTAAGATGCAGAACCTGTGGACAGAGATTTAAAGAGTGCATAGGGCATCCTGGAAGTATCGAGCTCGCCCGCCCAGTATTTCATATAAAATATATTCCCCTTATAGAACTTTGTTTGAGGAGCTTTTGTTCTCATTGTGGTAAGCTGACTCTAAGCGATGAAAAACAAAAGGAATATGCTACAAGCATGAGGGCTAAGAAAGCGAGAGATGCAAAGAAATGTCCGCATTGCAGCGAAACACTTGAGCGTGTCAAGCTTGAAAAGCCAAGCAATTTCATGCTCGGCAAGAAACGCATGAGTTCTATAGAAGTAAGAGAAAGACTTGTAAATATTAAAGATGAAGAGCTTCGCAAAATAGGCATAAACTCAAGAACATGCAGACCGGAATGGGCGGTAATCTCTCTATTATTAGTGCCTTCGGTGACCGTCAGGCCGTCTATAACTCTTGACACTGGAGAGAGAAGCGAAGATGATTTAACACATAAATTATCTGATATAATAAGAGCTAATCAGAGATTGTGGGAAAATCTTAATGCAGGAGCACCTGAAGTTATAATTGAAGACTTATGGGACCTTCTGCAATATCACATTACAACTTTCTTTGACAACAATGTCTCAAGAATACCTCCGGCAAGACATCGTTCTGGTCAGCCTCTTAAAACAATAACTGAAAGAATAAAAGGAAAGGAAGGCAGAATAAGACACAACCTTGCAGGAAAGAGAGTAAATTATTCTGCGCGCACAGTTGTCTCCCCGGATCCATTCATAAAAATAAATGAAGTTGGAGTTCCTTTTGAAATTGCAAAAATTATAACTGTTGCAGAGACAGTGACAACTACTAACTTAGAATCAATGAAAGAGTTGATAAGGAAAGGCACACAATATCCCGGAGCTAATTATGTAGTAAGATCCGATGGAAAGAGAAAACGCATCACTGATGAACTTAAAGAGGAACTATGCTCAGAGATTCAACCAGGATATAAAATAGAAAGACATTTGAGAGACGGAGATATTGTGCTCTTCAATCGTCATCCTTCCTTGCACAAACAGAGCCTTATGGCTCATTATGTAAGAGTTCTGCCCCATAGAACTTTCAGGCTTCATCCTGCCGCAGCTGCCCCTTATAATGCAGACTATGATGGGGATGAAATGAACATACACAGCCCGCAGACTGAAGAAGCTCGTTCTGAAGCACAGGTTCTTCTGAATGTTGATGCAAATATAATCTCTTCTAAGAACAATATGAATCTTGTAGGCACCATTGCAGATTCTATCACTGGAGCTTATTTGTTAGGCAAGGAAGAATTTTCTAAGGCAGATGCAGACCAGTTGCTTTATTCTGCAGGAATAATTAATTCTCACAAGGGCAAGAGTATAAGCGGCAAGGAATTATTTACCCAAGTAGCTCCTAAAGGCGCAATAAGCAAATTTAGTTCCGATATAATAAGCAGTAATTCGTTTGGAATTGAAGATGGGGCGCTTATAAAAACATTGGATAGAGATATAGGGCGCGAGCAAACTGTAGATACAATCTATAAATCTTTTCTTATTGGAGCTTTGTATCTATCTAGAAAAGGATATACTTTATCTGTAAACGATTTAAATGTTTCAGAAAAAGTAAAAGAGATGAGCGATGCTATATTGTTAGAAGCAGAACGCAAGACTAAACAAATTATATCAGATTATCAAGATAGGACTTTGTCTTCTCTGCCTGGCAAGACTCTTGAAGAGTCTCGGGAGACAAAAGTGCTTCAGGTTCTTAATGAAGTAAGAACTGATATTGGTGCAATTGTCAAATCTAACTTCCCGTCAAATGCAAACATAAATAAAATGATAACTCCTGGAGCTGGAGGTAGCATGCTTAACATTACTCAAATGGCGTGCTGTGTAGGTCAGCAGTCTCTCTGGAACAAACGTATTAGTTTTGGATACAATGAAAGAACGCTTTCATTCTTCAGGAAAGGAGACTTGAGCCCAGAATCAAGAGGGTTTATTAAATCTTCATATATAGACGGACTAAGACCGAGCGAATTTTTCTTTGGAGCAATTACTGGAAGAGACAGCCTTATGGATACTGCTCTTAGAACTCCAAAATCCGGTTATCTTTACAGGAGACTGGTAAGTGCCTTGCAGGATTTGAAAGTGGAGTATGACGGAACTGTCAGAGATGCTTCAGAAAATATAATTCAATTTGTATATGGAGATGACGGAAAAGATGTTGCAAAGCTTCATCTAAAGGACTCCAAAATCGTGCCAGGAGAGGCAATAGGAGTTATTACAGCCCAATCATTCGGAGAAGCTTCAACACAAATGGTTTTAAGAGTATTTCATCACGCAGGAGTTTCCCAGTTCCAAGTTACAGTCGGACTTCCACGTTTAATTGAAATTTTAGATGCCCGAAAACAGCCCTCCACTCCAATGATGGAGATATGCCTTGATAAGGAGCATAATAATGAAAAAGACTCCAAAGTCGTAGCAGAGAAGATAAAAGAAGTTACTCTTCAGGAAATTATAGACGAAATAACAATTGATTTTGCCAACAAGAAAATTGAGATAATCCTTGATTCTAAAGCGCTTAAACTTATCCATAGTGGACCGCAAAAAATAGCAGAGAGATTAGAGGAAAAAGGATTCAAATTGAGAAACAATGACACTAAGATAAGCATCAATGTTTCAGAATTAGATTTCAAGGAAATATACAAACTTAAGGAGAAACTTAAGAAAACAATAATTTCAGGAATAAAGGGAATATCGCAAGTAGTTGTTGTTACAAGGGGAAGAGATTATGTTGTTCTGACTGCCGGCTCCAACTTGAAAGAAATAAGAGAATTTAAAGGAGTTGACAGGGACAAGATTGTATCAAACGACATTCATGATACTGCTGATGTCTTGGGTATTGAAGCTGCAAGACAGACAATAGTCAATGAAATTAAGAAAGTCATAGAGTCACAAGGATTAGATATTAATGAAAGGCATCTAAAGCTTCTTGCCGATGCTATGACTTCTAATGGGGTTGTAAAAGGAGTAACAAGAATGGGAATTATATCTGAAAAAGCAAGTATACTTGCAAGAGCTACATTTGAAACACCTGACAAGCAGTTCATTAATGCTACAATACAGGGCGGACGAGATGAGTTGAAGTCAGTTATAGAGAACATTCTCCTAAATCAGGCTATTCCTGTAGGCACGGGACTTCCTGGATTGCTAGTTGAGGTTACCGGACCTTTAGTAAACAAGGAATTGGACAAAAAGAAATCTAAAAAAGAATGACTTCTCTTTCTCGACGATGAGCTTGGGGAAACATTTATAAACTTTCAAAATAAGAAATGATAAATGAGACTTGTGAGGTTTTTAATGCGTTTGTTGTCTTCACGTAAAGTATTCTACTGACTAAAATGGCAATTATTAATATGCAAACTATGAGATATATTAATCTTTTAGATAGAGCTTCCCATGTCAAGACGCGCAAATGTTTTCCTTACAATAATACGATTATCTTTGCTGTACCAAAGGCTTTTGTTTCGCAGGCTATTGGACCTGAAGCTTCACATGTAAGGGCTATCCAGGAACAGATAGGGAAAAGAATACGTATAATAGAGGAAGCTGTAAACATAGAAGATGCACAACATTTTGTCGAAGCAGTTGTTTCTCCTATAAACTTTAAGTCTCTGGAATTAAAGGAAGGCGAATTCGTGCTGACTGCTGGAAGTCAAAGCAAGGCGGCATTAATAGGAAGAAACAGGCGCAGAGAAGAAGAGCTTAAGCAAATAGTGAAGGATACTTTCGGTATTGAGCTTAGGATTGTTTAAGTATTGCTTTCAAATTGCAGTCTATATTCTCTTAATTTTTTGTTTATACTTATATCATCTTTATTGTAGAGAATTTTATGTATCAACCCTACATCTCTAAAATTATAATGAATCATGAGATATTTTGCAATAGCTTCAAGCATAGGGTCTGCTTCGTATCTTTCTGAAAATCTTATTTCTCTTTGTTCATTATAATATTCTGTTATGTATCTTAGAATAAACCCTTTATCGCTTAAAGAAGGCACTATATCAAATCTAGTTTTCAGAAGCTCGCAGGCATTTCTGAATGATGTCAGTTTTATTCTTCTCCAAAATGTTTCATTCTGAATTCTATTAGCTAATTTATCAATCTCGTCCATGAAATTTGCTTATTCTGGTATATAAATATTTTTCTTCTTAGCCAGAAGATTTAAAAAGCAATTTTTCCACGAGAATACATGGGATTGATGAGCGCAAGAAAAATGATGAAGAGCAGCCGCAAATTTAAGTGGCGCCAGCGCGTATATAAGTCTAGAATGCTCAAACTGCGGGTGAAGGCAGACCCACTTGAAGGTTCTTCACAAGCGAAAGGCATAGTCATATCTAAGTTTCAAAAAGAAGCAAGACAGCCTAACTCTGCAATGAGGAAATGCTGCAAAGTGCAGCTTATCAAGAATGGCATAGCTGTGGGGGCATTTATTCCAGGAAATTTAGCGCAGAAGTTTATAGATGAACATGATGAAGTTATAATTGAACGCATTGGCGGACGTATGGGGCGTTCAAAGGGAGACATTCCGGGAATACGTTTTCAGGTAATTAAAGTAAATGACCAGCCATTGCACAGACTATGGACCGGCAAAATAGAAAAGGGCAGAAGATAAAATGGCAGAAAACTCTAACACGCAAGGACATATTCAATTTAAGATATTTGATAAGTATGATGTTTCAAAAATAGAGATTAAGGATGCGGCCCTTAAACCCTATCTAAATGTACGCTCAAAATTATTGATAAAGTCACACGGGAGAAGAAATTTTGAAAATTTAGGTGCAACAAAAGTTAACGTAATAGAAAGACTGGCGAACAGACTGGCAGTTCCGGGGCATGTTGGCAAGAAGCACAAAATTATCACAAGTTGGAGTTCAGGGAAATATAATAGAAATATGAAAACTGTCGTGGAAGTACTGGCTTTAATTGAACAGAAAACAAAACAAAATCCTGTGCAGGTGTTTGTAAGTTCTATAGAAAATGCTTCTCCAAGAGACGAGGTTACGGTTATAGAACAGGCCGGAGCAAGATATCCTCAAGCCGTAGATGTAAGCCCTATAAGACGCATTAATCTCGCTATTCGCTGGATGATTCAGGGCGCATATACAAAATCATTCGGCAAGAAGAAACATATGTCTGATGCCCTTGCGTCAGAAATAATCGCGGCATCGCAAGCGAACATGGAAAGCTATGCCATGAGCAAGAAAAACGAGGCTGAAAAGCAAGCTGATTCTGCAAGATAAAACTTATCTAATTTCATTAAACTGCATAATGTATAGTGTCTTTAGTTTGAAGGAGTCTTGAATCTAGAATTGAAATGAAATCTCTCTCAAGCATGGCAAATTCATTGGATGAAGGAATAGATTTTGGCCAAACACATTCATAAAGGAGCTCACTCTTTTTTATATCTAAAGGATGATAAGCTTTTAGGTGCACCCCTACTCTTCTTCCCCAATCAACATTAATTGCTTCAATAACGAATTTTTCATATTGATTATTAAAGAAATGCCCAAAATATCTCAAGCTTTGTTCTAAAGAATCTTGAGGGTTAAATGGCGAATTTATCTGTATATACTGCACCATACCATTTTCTCCCACCGTTACCTGATATGCTGTAGAAGTTACAGTTTTATTTCTTGTATTGATTGGGTCATATATTCTGTCAAGCATATTTATCTTCTCATTATTTGTTGTTTTACGAACCAGATTTGCGTATTTTTCAGCAATAATTTTCCTGACTTGTTCTTTGTCTCCTCTTAACTCCCAGAAATATTTCCACTTGTTCTCTTTCCCACCGGCATAATATGTCTGCCAGCCATATATTCCCCTTCTTAGATATTGATGCGGAAAATTCATATCTTTTGCTCTTCTTCTTTGAGCCTCTAATTCTAACTTATATCTCTCTGTTTCTTCCCAGCGCTGAAAGTGGTCAATTCTCTGTTCTAAAAGAGTTTCTGCTTTAATTACCATAATATTTAAAGATATAACTTTGATATAAATGTTATGCCTGCGCTCTCTTTGCATAAATAAATATTAGATATATGGATACGGAAAATTCTTTACTGAACATGATGCAATAAACAGAATTTTTCCGTCCAGAGAATTCTGCCGCAAAATGTAAAATTATCAGAATTCTCTGTAACTGCATTACATATAGCTCACGGAAGGGCAGTTCTCTGTATCCAACAGAATTTTCTATAATTCAGCAATCGTAACTTTACAGCAAATTTAACTTTTTTTTTCATATTTATCATATAGAACTCTGGGTAAAGATTTAAAAACCTTTTTTTGTATGAGCTTTTATTCTATGGTAGAAAAAGAAACAAGTTTGCAGAAGATTCAGCGACTAACGTCGAAGCAGGAATCAATAAGAAACGTAGCAACGTCTGCGCACATTCACCATGGGAAGACTGCATTTACAGATAATCTTCTGGCGGCAGCAGGACTTATGGCATCTAAAAATGCAGGAGATTTAGAGGAGGGAATGACTACCTGGCAACATGCCGATGAACAGGAAAGATTAATGACTGTTGACGCTGCGAATGTATCCATGGCTCATGAATATCAGGGAGAGGAATATCTAATTAATCTTATTGACACTCCTGGGCACGTTGATTTTGGAGGAAATGTTACAAGAGCCATGAGAGCTATTGACGGTACTTTCGTTCTTATTTGCGCCGTTGAAGGAATAATGCCTCAGACTGAAACAGTGCTTAAACAGGCATTAAGGGAGCGCGTCAAGCCTGTTTTGTTCATAAATAAAGTAGACAGACTGATAAAAGAGCTAAAAGTGACTCCTGAACAAATGCAAGAGCGTTTTATGAAGCTAATAAATAACTTTAACAATCTTATCATGCAAATTGCAGAGCCGGAGTATAAGGAGAAATGGAAAGTAAGCGTTGCTGATGGAAGCGTAGCATTTGGTTCAGCTAGGGAAAATTGGGCTCTTTCTTTACCTTTCATGAAAAAGAAAAATGTCAGTTTCAGGGACATCTATAAAATTTATGAAATGGAAGAAGAGCAGCGCAAGAAATGGGTATGGGAAAATGCTCCACTGAATGAAGTTATTCTTGACATGGCAGTAAAACATCTCCCAAATCCTGTAGATGCACAGAAATATAGAATTCCTAAGATATGGAAGGGAGACATTCAAAGTGCATTTGGGCAGAGTTTAATTAATTGCGACAGAAATGGAGAAGTAGCTTTCGTCATTACAAACATAGTAATAGATAAGCGTTCAGGAAAGGAAATTGCGGCAGGAAGATTATATTCAGGCACAATTGTTAATGGGGCTGAAGTTTATGCTAACAACGCCAAAAAGAAAACCCGTATTCAGCAAGTTCTAGTCTATAATGGTATTAAACCTGAACAGCTTGAGCAAGTGCCTGCGGGAAACGTTCTTGCTCTTGTCGGTCTTAATGCTGATGTAGGAGATACAATTACTATAAATGAGCAAATGCCCTTTGAAGAAATTAAGCATATTTTCCAGCCAGTCATTACAAAGTCTATTGAAGTTGTACGATCTGCAGATTTGCCTAAATTAATTGAAGTATTAAGAAAAGTTGGCAAAGAAGATCCGAGCATCAAAATTGAAATAAACGAAGAAACTGGAGAGAACCTTCTTTCTGGCATGGGCGAATTACATCTTGAAATTATAGAAGGGAGAATAAAGAATGAAAAGGGCCTTGAAGTTAAAACCGGATCACCAATTGTCGTTTATCGTGAGAGCATAGCAAAAGACAGCGGAGAGCTTGAAGTAAGAACGCCTAACGGACATAACATCTTTTACTTCAGCATGGAGCCGCTTGAGAATGATATATATAATGCTATACAAAACGGAGTTCTTCCGGAAACACGGCTAAAGAAAAAAGCAGAGGATGTATGGAATAAGTTGTCTGAACTTGGAATTTCAAATGAAGAAGCTAGACAGTACAGGGAAATTTACAAAGGAAATGTCTTTCAAGATAGAACACGAGGTTTGGTTTTGCTTCCGGAGATTATTGAATCAATTATGGATGGATGGAAATTAGTAGTAGATGGAGGGCCGCTGGCAAAAGAGCCAATGATGAAAACAAAGATAATTTTGCATGATGCAAAAATTCACGTTGATCATATGCATCGAGGTCCTGCTCAAATATATCCTGCAGTACGACAGGCAATGCATGACTGCATCAAACGCGGAGGAGCTATTATTCTTGAACCAATACAAACACATCAAATTGAAGTGCCTGTGGATTTCATGGGGGCAGTTACACAGCTTGTAGGCAGTAAAAGAGGTATATTAATTGATGTACAGCAAGAAGGCTCGGATACTGTAATAAAATCTAAAATCCCTGTCGCTGAAATGATTGGATGGAGCAACGACCTTCGCAGTTCTACAGAAGGAAGAGGCGTTTCAAGTCTTATGGACCAAGAATTCCAGAAACTTCCAGGCGAATTGCAGCCTTCTCTAATTACAAAAATTAGACAAAGAAAAGGTCTGGCAGAAAATCAATAAATCTTCTTAACTGAAACAAGACGGAACGTTTAAATATAATGCTGACGTCGGAAAAGTGTACTTAGGCACTTAAAATAATGAAAAAAGAGGGTGTGGCGCTTATGATTGACGGGCAGACAGCTGAACGAGCCAAGAAGAAAGCTTTGCGCTTAGGGTATAGAGATGTTCACGAATATTTGCACGAAGTAATACGCAGAAATGTATATCATCATCAGGAAAAGCCACGTTCTAAATTCGATCCATTCTTAAATAAATTTGCAGTACCGACAAAAAAGACTTATAAAATTCTAAAATCGGTAAGAGTTTTGCCATGAACGAGATAATTTTAGGCATTGCACTTGGAGCTTTAGGAGGAGTAGTGCGGGCAACAGTGGGCATTTTCAAGGCTCTGGCAGTTAATATGAAAATTGTCTGGAGATACTGGATATTTACGGTTTTGCTTTCTGCTTTGATAGGAGCTATGACGGGGCTTATCTTTAATTTTGATCCGCGTCTTTCTGTTCTTGCCGGCTATGCAGGAACAGATATAATTGAAGGCATTTATAAGAGCTTTCAAATTCAAAAAGTATATATCCCTCCCGCCAAGAAACGATGAAGTTTCTTGAAAAAATTTACGCTTTAAAATCTTTTTGCGAAAAGCGTACCCCGAAAGAAGCTCCCACACTCGAAGTATTAATATCGCATAAAAAGCAGAAACTATCAGAATTCGCACCGAACTGCACGATTCTTTCATCAACGCTGGCAGGCCTATTAGTATTATATCTTCTCTTAATATAACCACCATTTCCATGAATATAATTAAGATAACTCATTATGTTTGCAACATCTTGAGGATTCTTCCCTGTTAAAGCTAAAGACTGTTCCAAAGACAATACTTCTTCCACCAACCCACATTCCCCAAGAAAATCTATGTTTTTTGTAAAGCTCGTGCAGTTCAATAATTATGAATGATTTCATCTTCTCCTCTAGGCTTAAAGTATATTCTAGTTTGGGTATTAAGCCATTTTCCTCTTATCCATTTCTTTATAAACTGACGTGCTGATTCAGCATTTTGTCCTACTTTTTCTCTTTCATTTCTTAGTTCGTACAACTTACCGCCTATTAAAAAGAATTCATAGAGAGAAGCAGTGTGATATCCATCATCAAAAGTCCATTTTGCGCTTTGATCTTGAGTCATTGCAGGAAGTAATTCATTAAGTAAACTTCAGGTTAATCCATTGCCAAAATTAAAATTCCATGCACCCGACACAAATGTTACTGCTTCACTTTCCATATTTCTCTTAGAAACAAGCCATATTTAATTCTTTCTATCTCGTTACTACTTATAAATTAGCTTGATGTTTAAATACTGCGTACTTTAAAATTTATTACAGACCTATATCTCTCCAAGAAAAAGAAGATGTTCTGCTCTGCTCACGTGCTTCCTTATTTGGCTGTGCTGGTTGAGTCATAGACCTCTTAAGATTGCCATATTCAGTTATTTTGCCTAGTTTCTCATAAATGCCTAATAGTGCTTGTTGAGCAGATTTTCTCTCATCTCCAGTCACCTCGGGAAATGTAAGATATCTTTGATAAGCTTCCATTGCATGTTTTCTTTTGTCTCCTGCAAGATATCCGTCTGCCTGCTTAAGATATGCCTCTTTACGGGTCCTCTTTATTCTCTCTTTTTGCATTCCTTCTGCACATCCCAGAGCTTTAGTAAATGATATGTCTGCATCATCAAATCCGCCTCCCTTTATGAATAAATCCATGGCTTTAAGATAATCGTTAATTTTAGCATCATATGTTGAATTAATTTCTGCCGCATTTCGCATCATTCTTCCAGCCTCAAGAAACATCTTTCTTGTTTCATATATGTGGGCCAGAGTCAAGAGAACATATTTCTTATTATCAAAATCCAGACTTCTCTTTAAACATGATTGCAGATAATCCATTTTAACATAGTCCCCAACACTGGCTAATTTAGCCTCTATTTCGCGTCTATTTATCGGCCCTTCTTTTGAAATCATATTAATTTTACATTAATCTCATTTATAAGTTTTATTATAGTTGTGTATTTTTAATTTTAATATATAAAGTACATCTAAACTTGCCAAGATGAGATTTTTATTCAAGAATTTAGAGTAAAAATTGATATAACATTCCAGCCAATATAGTTCTTGACACTGAGAAAACTCTGGGTTTTTAGTTTTTCAGAGCATTTAATAATTAGCTTTGTATAATTTATATTAAAAAAGAAATTAAAGATTCTTGGCTTTTACTTCAATGCATACGCCTGCAGCAACTGTTGCTCCTGCGTCTCTTATAGCGAAACGAGCCATATGCGGATTGGTTGCCTGTGTCTCAAGCACTAAATTGCCCATTGGCTTGATTCTTACTTTTGCAACATCTCCATTCTTCAAGAAATCAGGATTCTTTGCTGTTTGTCCATCCGGGCTTGTTTTTTCAATAAGCTCTATAAATTGGCATGGAACTTGTGCTGTGTGAACATGAAATACTGGTGTATAACCTTTTGCAATGACTGTTGGATGTGAAATGACTGCAACCTGTGCGACGAACTCTTCTGCAATTGTGGCAGGTTTAGCTGCGTCACAGACTACGTCTCCGCGAGCAACATCTTTCTTTCCTACTCCTCTTATGTTAACTCCGACATTGTCGCCTGCTTCAGCTTGTGGAAGCTGTTCATGATGCATTTCAACACTGCGAATTTCTCCTTCAACTCCCTTTCCAGATCTTCCCGGAAGAATAACTATCTTCTGCCCAATCTTCATTACTCCAGTTTCTATTTTACCAACTGGAACAGTTCCAATGCCGGTTATTTCATAAACATCCTGAAGAGGCATTCTTAATGGAAGATCAATTGGTTTTTCCGGAGGGCTGAATAAATCTAATTGCTCAAGAACTGTTGGCCCTTTGTACCATGGCATATTGGCAGACTTCTTTACTACGTTATCGCCTTTGAATCCTGAAATAGCCAAGAATGTAATTCCATCCGGCTTGTATCCGGCCATTTTTAAGACAGCTGAAACTTCAGTTTTAACCTTATTATAAACATCTTCTTTGTAATCAACTGCATCCATCTTATTGATATTTACTGCAATTTGACCTACACCCATTGTTCTCAATAACCATACATGTTCTTTAGTCTGCGGCTGTACACCATCTTTTGCAGATAATGTTAAGAATGCGCAGTCCGCCTGTGATGCTCCAGTAATCATGTTTTTGACGAAGTCTTTGTGACCCGGGGCATCAATTATTGTAACTTCATATTTGTTAGTAATAAGTTTCTGATAAGAAAGGTCTATAGTGACCCCACGTTCTCTTTCTTCTTTTATATTGTCCATTACGAAAGCAAATTCAAATCCTGCTTTGCCATGTTTTTGAGCTTCAGCTTTCAATTTCTCCATTTCTTCAGGAGTTACCTTTCCAGAATCGAACATTAATCGTCCGATTGTAGTTGATTTTCCGTGGTCGACGTGACCAACGAAAACAACGTTAAGTGTTGGTTTTTGTTTTGCCATGTGATATGAATAATGTTCTCTAAATTACGGGGTATTTAAATCTTTCTTTTTTTATAAATATATCTAAAAAATCTTAATCATTTTTTTCTTAAATATTTCTTAAGCAGGCGTTTGCGTCGCGAGCGTCTTACTGTTTTTCTCATAAAATATGAAGGATAACTGTGCTTTTAAATCTTTTTTAAGAAAATTATTTCTTATCTGAAGGGATTTTCCACTCAAGAGAACATGAATTAATGTGGTATATTTTTTTAAATATTGCGACCTCTGAAAGCAAAAGCCGCAAAGGAAACAGAAGTTAATGTAGATAAAAAACTAAAAAAATGTAAGCCCGTACGAGCTCGAGATTTTTCATCAAGAAAATCTGGAAGAGGAGTAAGTGCAGGAACTGAATTGGTGATTGCTTTGTATCTATTAATTGCTTTGTCTCGGGACTTATCAAGTTCATTATAGGCAAGATAAAGTGAATCATTTGATAAGACTTCCTTAAGTGGCATTCTCATAAGAGTCATCTGCAAATTATTTGCTTCTTCCAAAAGAGATACTGCTTCCCGGCTATTAGGCAAATTCTCAAGAGAAGAAGGAAGAGAAACTCTTGAGCCAGCATACCAGAGACCTAATGCTGTAATTCCTGAAATTGCACTAATGTAAAGATTATTTCTAGTTTTTCTTGTAACCATATTTTAATGCCTGTAACACGATATATAAATATTTACATTAGAAAATCCGAAGGATTTTCTTGTGCTCAAAGTGTTTGACATTAGAAAAAATAAGCCTTCAATGAAGGCAAAAGAAAAATTATTCTGATGTTGAATCTAAACCATCGAACAACTCGTCGTTGAATTCTTCGGTTTCCGCTGCCTCGTCGGCAAGGTCTTTTCGTATGGCCTCTTTTTTGTCCATGTGAGTGACTTTCGTGTCTCACAGCCAGAGTATATAAATTTAACGGAGTCTAAACTTTGCTATCACTGTAACATAATTATGATTAAGCACACACAACATCTGAATCAGAAAGGTTTAAATACCGTCTTGCGTTTTTAAAAAAAGAAAGAAATCATATTCATGTCAGGAATAATATTCCTGAAGCAAGAGAATTGCATTTAGGCCGCAATTCTTCATAAAGAAAACAAATTTGTGTTTAAAGCTGAAGTATTCCGGCTTTGTTTTCCACTCGAGAAAAAACCAAGGTTCAAGGAGATTATTCATTCAGGACAGATTAAAACTTTCTTTCTAGTTAAGATATATTATAAAAATGGCAAAAATAAGCCCAGTTTCAATAAAGTATATGGTATATGCGACTTTCAAAGCTGAAGGTCCGCTTGAGAAGCCAGATGTAATCGGAGCTATCTTTGGACAGACAGAAGGCCTTTTAGGCGCTGAACTGGAGATGCGTGAACTGCAAAAAGAAGGTAAGATTGGGCGAATAGAAGTTGATTTAGAAACTGTTGATGGCAAAAGCATAGGAATAATCAAGCTTCCAAGCGCTTTAGATAAATCTGAAACTACTCTTATTGCTGCAGCTCTGGAAACAATTGACCGTATAGGTCCCACTGAAGCCAGCATTGAGATATCTAAGATAGAAGATGTCAGAGGTAGCAAAAGAGATTTCATTTTAGAGAGAGCAAAAAAACTGCTTGAAAATCTAGATGATGGACATGAATTAGGAGAGATGTCCCGAACTTTGAAGGAAGAATCCAGAACTTCAAAAATACAGGAGTATGGCGATGAAAAACTTCCTGCAGGAGACATATCCGGAAATGAGATTATAGTAGTTGAAGGAAGAGCAGACGTAGTTAATCTCTTGAAAAATAGGGTAAATAATGTAATAGGAATGAATGGAACTAAACTTCCTGCAACAATAGCCAAACTTGGAGCAGATAAAGAAATTACATTATTTATAGACGGGGACAGGGGGGGCAAATTAATTGCAAGAAATGTCATAGAAAATGCCAGAGTAACTTATGTTGCAGTTGCTCCTGATGGAAAGGAAGTAGAGGAACTTCAAGGCAAAGAGATATTAATGTCTCTTAGGAAGAGAATTCCGACAGATGAATTTCTAAGAAGAATGCAATTTGATAGAGTGGAGATTGCTGAAGAGAGAGAAGAGATGCCAAAGTTTGATATTTCAGAAGTCAAGGAAGCTGTGAAAGGGGCTTACGAGAAAATAAAAGGAACTAAGTCTGCAGTTTTAATAGATTCTAATTTTGACGTAATAAAAAAAATAAGCTCTAGAGAAGTAACCAGAAATATCATCGGTGCGAGAAAGCCCATTCTGGCCGTAGTAATTGACGGTACAGCAGTGTCTCCTACTGTGAGAGCGTGTGATGAGCGGGGCGTCCAATTTCTTGCAGCCACAAACTTTAGTTCTGCAGACAACGCGAAGGTTAAGCTTATCAGTTTATAAAGAATTTATTTTGTTTAAAATATAATCTCAAATTCTCCAAGTGATTTTTCCAAGATCTTAAACAGCGAGCCTGAAATTGTCATACTTAGTTTACCTTTGTTTTCTTCCAAAGATTTCTCAAATTCCTCTTTTGTTATCGGAACTAATTTGTCTGAAGTTATTCTCTGCATTGTAGCGCCCTCTATTATGAAGTTATCTTTGCCAAGCAGAACAAGCTCGGCTTTTCTTCCTTTATAGGCAATCTGAATTGTCCCCTTTTTCGAGGATATGAAGTCTGCGCGCTGGGCATAT
Source organism: Candidatus Pacearchaeota archaeon (assembly GCA_018303945.1). Taxonomy (GTDB): domain Archaea; phylum Nanobdellota; class Nanobdellia; order Pacearchaeales; family GW2011-AR1; genus JAGVXD01. Next base: position 35,425 of record JAGVXD010000001.1, on the reverse strand, counting down.
TCAGTAAGATTTTGTATAAGCTCAAAAGCATCTTTCTTTACATTTTCTACTTCTTTCTGGCTTAGCTTCCCGGACTTAATCTTTGCTTTTGCTTGAGCCAATTCCTTAAGAACAGTCAAGAGGCGGGGCTCAATCTTGCCTTTTTTAACTAAATTTGTTTCAAATTCTTTGACCAGCCGTTCCTGCGGCTTATTGCCAAAGAATGTCTTTAGCAAAGTAAATACATTTGAATAAATCTCTTCTGCAGTTTTTTCCTGCATCCTTTTCTCTAGTTTCTTGCGCACTTCTCTTAGAAGTTTGTTATATTCTTTGGACTCTTTCATGAATTTATCAATTTCTGTTCCAGGATACTCCTTTAGTTTTCCATATTCGTACTGCTTGAATAAGTGAACTGCTTTTTCAAGTGTCTTTAAATCAGAAACGGTCATTACTTTCTCTCTCTCAACAAATACTTTGCGTACTTCTTCAACTACAACTTTTGGCACTGGAGGGGCTTCCCCTGCAAGCATAAGAAGAGCCTGGGTTGGAGTAAGCACTCCGTAATATATATCTACCATTGCATCCAGAAGTCGGCGCTTTACAAAATCCTCTGTCTGCTCTCCCTGCTTCATATAAAGGTCTATGGCTTCAGGACTTGGCTTAATCTTGCCCATCTTAAGCAGAAGTTTCCAAGGAATAAATGTTCCCCTGTCATACAAAGGTATTCCATCTCTGATAAATGTAAACATTACTGGATGAGCATCTTTTACAGACTGCCAGAAATCTGTAAGAAGATATACTTGAACATTAAGTATGTTTTTCACTCCTGAAAGTGCAGTAGCTTCACGTATATAATCATAGATTATTCCTCTTAACTTCTCAAGAAGCTCTATTCTTGACATTCTCTTTACGTCTGTATCATCTACAACTACAAATACATCAACATCGCTGTCTTTTCCGGCTGTGCCTCTTACAAGACTCCCCGCAATTACATAACTGGCTACATATTTGTCAAACTTCCTAAGAACAAGAGATTTATGTATGCTTGCTACTCTTAAAGCTCCGAGAAATCCTTTGTCATACACTGGATATCCTTGGGCTATTGCATCAAGAAAATCAAATTTGCTGTCGAGACCATAATTCCAGAGGTCTACAGGGGTCTTTACATGCACCCATAAATTTTGCTTGGTTTCTTTTGCAAGATTAACAAGTTCAGGTTTTATCTTAGGAATGTTCTTGTATTCTTCTTCAGGAATTGTAACTACTACGTGCATAGGCTTTGTTTCGGCCACTTCTTTAGGAACTCCTTCGTCCTCTTCAAATAGAGGAGAAGCCTGTCCAGGAAGCAAAGATATGGCAACTGTAAATGGATATTTCTTTACTACTTGCTTCTTAAAGCCTTCAAGAGCATTCTTTAAGATTGCAAAGTCAGCAGGAACCGTTTGTGGAGTCCCTGGTTGAGGTGCTGAATAATTATGATTGGATTGTGAATTGTTCGAATTATTTGTCATGTTCAAGTGAAAGAAGAGGTATTTAAAAAGCTATGCTTCCTAGATTATTTATGGGTGAAGAGAGAATTGCCAGAAAATATTTGCCAGAGTTTGTTTATGGTGGAATTGACGGCGCAGTCACGACTTTTGCTGTTGTTGCCGGCTCTATAGGGGCAGCATTAAGCCCTGCAATAGTTCTTATTTTAGGATTTGCAAACCTTTTTGCAGATGGATTTTCAATGGCCGTTTCAAATTACCTCGCCACAAAATCCCAAACCGAACTTCATAGACATCATGTTGATTATAAAGAGTATGTAAGACTGGGCAAGCATCCTGTCAAGACAGCTATTGCAACATTTATATCTTTCTTTATTATAGGATTTATACCTCTGTTATCATTTCTTTTATCCTTCTTTTATCCTTCTTTGAAGAACTCACAGATTATGATTTCTTTTGTCTTAACCGGTGCGGCTCTTGCTCTTGTGGGAGCAGTAAAGGGAGAAGTCACTCAAAAGCACTGGATGCGTTCAGCAGCAGAGACTTTGCTTATAGGGGGAGTTGCTGCTTTGCTCGCCTTCATAGTTGGGGCTCTGCTCAAGGGAATTATGTAGTATTTTAATAGTTACAACAATAGTAAAATTTAAATACCTTGTAATAACTCATGGTTTATGGTCAGCGCAGATTTACGTTCTTTTGGAACAATAGGTTTTCAGGATTTTTGGCTTGCACGACACAATATAAAACCAGAAAACTTGCCAAAAGTTCTAGCTGATTCCTGCTTTAAAAATAATGTAAGTATCACAGCCATAACTTCTGAAGATGATAAGATGGTTCAAGGTATGCCTGAAGATAGGTTTGGATATTTCAGAAGTTTATTGCGTAATCTCCCTGGAAACTATGCATTTAATGAATTAGACGAGAATCTTGTGAGAATAAGAAGAGATCGCGAGATAGTCTATTTTCTTAACAGTGAAACAATTCACGCCCCACATGGAACTGATTGGAATGGTCTTAAAGCCCATATAATCGGGGCAAATATGCTTAAAAAAGATTATCAAAAAATTGAAGATGTGGCTATGTATGCACAGGATAAAGGGTTGCTTTCGTTTCTTACTGGGATACATAACTCTTCTGCATGCAAGAATATGGCTACTGGGGTAATTGATAATTTTGATGGAGTTATTACTTATGATTCTAATAATTGCATTAATCCAAAAGTTGTGCGTGTTGCTTCAAGATTTGTCCCGAAGATAAATAAACTATGGAGATATACTCGTTCATCTAATGACGCCGCGAAATTAATATCTAATATAGGAAACAAACCAGGAATTGCAGTTTCAAGCTCACATTGGCCTCATCAAATGGGCAGGGCTATGATAGCTTTATATTCCAAGGGAATAATATTAGAAGACATAGAAGGTATAGAAGATATGGTTCAGATATTAAGTTATTCCTTTAAATCTAGAGAATATGATTCTTTCAAGCGCGATGAAAATCATCCATTAAGGGTGATGTATTTAGCATCTGAACTTGCTATTTATGCCAAGCCTTCAACATATCGGGGAAGTTTAAGCTCCTATAACTGATAATTTAAGACTTCTTTACTATGCATTTTATGCAGTATAATCTAAGAATAAAAACCCATCGTTCGCTTCGCAGCAAGTTAAGGAGCATAAGACCCATTTGGAGCAATAAAGAATATTTTTTGCGCTATAGTCATTTTTCTAGCAAATTTTATAAACAATGCTTATTCTTAAAATAGATGGAAGATAATTCCTTATTGACTGGATATGAAATTTTGAAAAAGTCAGTAACGACTATGCAGGGGATTGGACTCGCAGGATATGTTTTAGGCATAGGATTGTATATAAAAATAAGAGAGTGGAGTGAAGAACAATGGGAACGAACTAATCTAGGCAAAAACCTAACTAATTTGCTTTCTTATACTCCCTATCTTCCAGCCGCATTCTAATCAGTGAACGATAATTTTTTATATGTCTTAATATCTATAATTACATGGCTTATACTTTTCCATACAAAGTACTAGAAGCATTAGCGTCCGGAGTGTATTATATACTGGCATTGGGATGGTTTGCCTATGAATCAATGCATGACAAATCTCCCCATGAAAACGACCGGAAAAGAGAAGATATTCCTTTAGGAAGAGACACTCTTGAAGGAGCTATTTTGATGCATTCCATCTTGAAGAAAAAAGCGTTTCCATTTTCAGATAGGTAATAAAAGAATTAAAGGAAGAGAATAATATTCTAAGAAAGAGAGTAATAGAGTTAGAAAGATTAACCTAAACCTATTATAAATACCACCAAAAAACAAGTTTAAACATATCAACATCCCAGTAAATGAGAGTAGCTGTATGATTTATGGGGTATGATGATTTATAGAGGAGATTTTAACGGGATTATAAAATGTTATTAGAATTGGTTAGTAAAACCATGGTATTGGTGTAAACCATAACATATATTTCCTAGACTTTTACTAATAATAAAAGTTATATTAATTTAACTATCTTTGTTTATAAATGGTCCCACGAGGAGTTGAACCTCGGAATACTCGGCTTTTAGTGTTTTGACGTTTAACATTACACTTGTAAACGAGTCAGTTTACCGCTAGCTTATGAGACCTTCTCAAAATAACTATAAAATCAACGCTTTTAAAGTTTACCTTAATAAAAAATATTTTAGGTATAGTTATTTACATCTCATCAAAGATAGTTTGCTATAAGGTGTTTCTACCCATAAAAAGCACATCTTTTGCATAGATACTTGCCTTGTTTGATTAGCTTAGCTTTGTTATTCTTACAAACCTCACATTTATGTTTGTTTATTCTTTTAAAATCTAAAGTGGCCGTTCCGCTTCTTTTCATAGAAGTAATTTCATCCCTTATCGTCTTTCTAAATTCCAATCAGTTCATCTATTTTCTTCCTAGTTCGTCTGACTTTTCTATTATGCAATTCAATCAGTTCTTTTTGACTAAAAAGCTCTGAATTATTCAAAGCCTCCTCTTCTTTCCCATATTGTTTTTTAGCCATCCTTAAAATCTCTTTTTTAGACTTATTTGGATACTTCTTTCTTAGTTTCTTAACTAAATCATTCCATTTCTTTGAAATTCTCATCATATCTTTAAGTATCTTTGATGATGGGTGGATTCCTTGCCTAGAATTAAGTTCTCGGTCAATAAGTGCACGAATATTTCTTTCAAGATTTGGCGCATTCTGCTCAACATAACTAATGCCATCAAATATTTCTGATATATTTCTCTCCAAAACTCTCCCATTGCCAAGAGCTTCTTCAACAACTTGAAATTATTTTATTCAAATCCCATGTTGGGCATGGATTTATGTTCTATGCCTCAGGAAGGGGTTGCCCATTAGGCAAATTCGGATACTTCAAGTTTTTTCTTGCTTTTTCCTCCGATTTTTTGAGTATAAGCTTGTTAAATATTTTTCACCTTTTTATCTTGCTCTTTTTTTCAAAGTATTTTTGAGTCAAATAACCTATAAATGCAAAAAATAATCCACTCAATAATAAGCTAATGATTACTATTCCTGCTATGTCTTCTTCAGGATAAATTTTATGTAATATGAATAAAAAAATAAAATCAATTAGTACTCCAAAAACAAACCCGCCCATCGAACCTTTATTTCTCATGATTAGCCAGTACACAATAGCTAAAATACCTGCGAAGATGAATCCAACAAATGGCTCACCCTCTCCGTAAAAAATACCACGAATACATACAATTATAAAGAATATGAAAAATCCCAGAAATATTACTTGAAGCAATCGAAAATACCATTTTTTATGAAGTGTTTTCTTATCCATATTATTTCATCTGTTTTTTATTTAAAATATTTTATCAATCTCAAATCCGCGTAGGGGATTTGAACTTCCTCCAATTCAATGCCCTGTATGAGGGTTGGCGTTTTTATGTGTGAATGCCCCTACCGACATCGAGATACTTTTGTCCAGTTTAGTGGGCATTTCTTATACAACTTTTGTACAAGATTATACGTCGATAATAGTTTAAATAGTTGAGCTTTAACTTGAGGGTAGAAGCGATTTTCTAAATACTGGTGCCCACAAGCTAGTAATTTTTACTTTTTGTAGACACCTCTTTAAGTGTCTTCTTATATTGTTTAATCAAAAACTTCAAAGTTGGTTTTAAATTATCATTTTTAGAATATTCTTGCAAGGTTTTATAATATTCTTGCCTGTCCTCAAGTTTAATGTTTATTGGGGGGTAACCCCTTTTGAGCAAGATATAGTTCAATAACAATCTTCCAACTCTTCCATTTCCATCTTGGAATGGATGTATATGTTCAAACTGATTATGAATTATTGCAGCCAAGACAAGAGGTTTAAACTTATTTTTGTTATTTTTATACCAATTAATAAAATCTTTAAGATAATCTTCTAATTCTTCTTTAGGAACGCCTGCATGAAGGACTTGTCCAATAGAGTTTCTAACTACCACGTTAACTTCTCTGAATTTGCCTGCAAAAGGTTTTGATCCTTTAAAGCATAACTCATGAAGTTTTAATAATAAATTCAAAGATAATTCTTCTTTTGTGTCTCTTAGATAGTTTATTGCATTGGCAACTCCTTGAGTTTCAATTTCTTCTGAGTTCTCGACTATTTCTTTATTTAATATTTCTGGAACTTCTTCTTGAGTTACTGTTGAGCCTTCTATCGCATTTGTGTTATAGACGAACTCTTCGGTAAATTTTTTCCATTCCGCTTCACTTAGATGTAATATTCTTATTTTATTATTATAATTATTTAATAGTTCAACTTGCTTTTTTGATAATGTGAAAGAGAATATCTTTGTGTTTATATCTTCTAATAACTCAGATATAACTTTTGTAGTTTCTTCTTTTCTTTTTTCTAGTTCAGATTCAGAAAGATTAATCCCTAGATATTTTCTTATTTTTTCTACCTTATCTTTTTCTCTATATGAATGAACAAGATAATACTTTATGCTCTTACCAACCTTTCTTTTTTCTATATACATGATATATCTAAGGTGCCCACGTTTATAAATATTTCTAATTTGTGGTCACCTTTTAGAATATGGTTGAAATCTGGTAATGTATCATGCCCGGATAAAATGGTATAATGCCCCGACCGGGATTTGAACCCGGGTTTAGGCCGCGAAAGGGCCTCGTCCTTGACCACTAGACTATCAGGGCATGAAAAGGAAAACAAAAAAATGCTTTTAAATCTTCCTGTTGTTATGCCAACTTTGTAGTGAAATTGCTCAATGAAAAAACATAAAAAGGGTCCAAACTTGAATTGTTATGCAGGTTAACGATTTAATTCTTAAAGAACTGTTAAAAAGAGGATATTCTCTTCAAGGACGCACAAGAGTCTGGGACATTTCAGATTCTAAACTTTGGTATCTTACGCCAGAACAAGCTCAAGCTTATCTGGACTTGGTTGAAACGCAAAAATACAAGGAAGGTATAGGTCCTAAAGAGCTAAGCTTGCTCAAGGAAAATATGGATTCTATAATAAAAGAATTAGGCAAAAAACCAGTCAACATAATAGACCTTGGCTGCGGCAACGGCAAAAAAGCAGCCCTTCTAATAGAGAATATGAAAGGAAGAATAAAATTTAGATATTGCCCCATTGATATAAGCGGTTACATGGTTGAAAATGCTATTGAAAATATAAAGAAGCTAGACGCTGCAGAGATTGTGGAGTTTCAGTGGAATATTTCAGACTTTGAGAATTTGGAGAATATAACTCCTCTATTGCGCAAGAGCGAATATAAAAGAAATTTATTTCTTCTGCTGGGAAATACCTTAGGTAATTTTGAGATTCACGAACTTCTGCATGAAATAAGAAGTGGTATGCGCGATGGAGATTTGCTTCTTATTGGCAATGGATTAGATAACCATAAAGTTGAAGAAGATATAGTTAAGTCCTGCAAGGAAAACAAGGGCTTTGATATCTTTCTGTCATATATACCCTTGCAATTAGGGCTGGCTCGCGACACTATCGAATATAATGTTAGATTTTCTAACTCACGCATAGAGTTTTATTACACTTTATTATCTAACAAGACTCTCAAGTTCCAAGAAAAAGAAGTTCATTTCTATAAGGGGGACCAGATTATAGTCGCTCTTGCATATCAATACGAAAAAGAAGAGTTCATGAGCTATTTGCATATGTATTTCAAGAATGTAAAAATATACGAATCATCAGACGGCTCTTATTCTCTGGTGTTATGCACTAAATAATAAAAAATTCTATCGTGGCAAGCTGAGGGGTATAAGACCAATTTGGAACAATAATGTAACCAGAGCAAGAAATATAAGCACGGTTTTTCTATCAATATAATGTTATTATTGGGAATTGATGATGCAGGGAGAGGGCCAATAATCGGTCCAATGTTCCTTGCAGGCGTTTTGTTGCGACCTGAACAGGAAAAGGAATTAAAGGCCGAGGGGGTGGCGGATTCAAAGATGCTTCTTCATCCAAAACGTATAAGACTTGCAGGAATGATTAAGGATGTTTGCCTGAAGTATAAATTAGCTTCTGCAACGCCTAAAGAAATAGATCACTCTATAAACTCAAGGGTTAATTTAAACACTCTTGAAGCAATTAAGGCAGCTGAAATAATAAATTCGCTTCTAGTTGGAATAAAAGAAAAAGTCAGGATTATAGTTGATTGCCCTTCGGTGAACACTTCCGCTTGGAGAATAACTCTTCTTAACTATTTAAAACAAACAGAAGATATAGAATTATTATGCGAGCATAAGGCAGATGTCAATCATCCTGTTGTTTCAGCAGCCTCTATTCTGGCTAAAGTAGAAAGAGAAGAGGCAATCAGCAAGCTTAAAGCTGAATATGGGAGTATAGGCTCCGGCTATCCTTCTGATCCCGCAACACAGGCGTTCCTAAAGAAACAAGGAAAAAAATTAGAAAAATCCGGGATAATACGGACTTCTTGGGCAACATGGAAAGCTCTGTTTCCGGTAGCAGGCCAATCTAAATTGGAAGGATTTAGCTAAATTGCAGTATTTAATAATTCATAATTGCCACATATCGAAGATTATTATGTTTCTCTACGGGGCTATTATAAATTTTAAAAAATGATTTCATGAATGTTTAAGTTTTTATCTAAGAGAGATTTTTAGATGTACTGCTTGGCGTTAGGGTGAAAATTTAATCACCTGTTGTTTCTTGATTGGCATTGTTGCTCGACATATTATCTTTCACTTCCTCTTCCCGTATAGATTCTTCAATCGTTTCATTAGCAAGAGGGGCCACATTGTAGGCTATCTCTTCTTTGGCATGCTCTGCAATTTCCCGCTTTAAAGATTCTTCTGTAGCTTTTTGAAGATAAGCTTGTGGCATTTGTTCAGGTTTTTTTTCAGGCTGGAGATATTCTTGAGGTATGGAGTCTTTTATGTTAAGACTTAGCACCTTGGAAACTCCATCGTGCATGCTCACACCATATAATAAATGAGAGTTCAATATTATTGCATCGTTGTGAGTTATGACTATGTATTGTCCAGACTTCATATACTGGTTTAAGAGTCCTGCAAGACGTTCTGAATTTCGTTTGTCCAATGCCGCGTCAATCTCATCAAAAACATAGAAGTGATATGGTTTGTATTCCTGTATGGCAAAAAGAAGGGAGAGCGCAACTAAGGTCTGCTCTCCTCCAGAGAGAGAAGTTACATCGAAATATTTGCTCTTTGCAAGTTTTACCACTATGTTGACTCCTCCAGAAAAGAGGTCTTCTTCATTTTCAAGTTCAAGGAAAGCAGTTCCTTTAGAGTATAGCTTAGAGAAGTTTTCAGAGAATAATGCATTCATTGCCCTATATGTCTTCATGAATGACCTTCTCTTTTTATTGTCTATTTCAGATATAATTGCAACAATGTCTTGTTTTTCTTTATCTAAAGTGTTTACTTTTTCCTGCACAATATCATATTCTTTTTTCACTTCTTTATATACTTCCAAAGCGCGCATATTTATTGAACCAATTTGCTGAAGAGTCTCCTGGGTTTTCTGTAGCTTTTCTTCCAGGAAAGATATGCTACCCTGGATAATTTCAACTTCGCTGAATTCAGTATATTCCATTTGCAGGGCTTCATGTTCAGCGTCTATTTTCGCCTTTCCTATCTTAAGGTAATTTATTTGTTCTTCTATTGCTCTAAGGCCACTTTGCACTTCAGATAGTTTGAGGTTTTTCTCCTGAATTTGCTTTTGTATATTCTCTCTTTCTTCAAACATCTTCTTGAATCTTGTTTGCAGATCCTGCTCCTGTGATTCTTTTTCTTGAAGACGATGCTTTTTCTCTTTCATAGAAGCTTGGAGTTCTTCAATTTGTTGTGATACTTCTCCATGGTCTCTTGTGCTTCTTTTTATTATACTCCTTATATTCTCCAAGTCCCTCTCTTTGTACAATAATGTAGTGTCTACATCTTCTGCTGTTCTTGAAGATATTTCTTCTATCTCAAGTATCGTCTGATCATATTTCTCCTCTATTTTTGATACATCAAGCGTCTTTTCTTCAAGCTGCTTTCTTTTGTTTTCTAAAGTAAGAATCTCATCTTTAAGCATTCTTTCTTCTTCAACCATCTTCTTCAATTGCTCTTTCTTTTCTGCAGCAGATTTATGCTTTACCAGCTCTATTTCTGCGACTGATATCTTTTTTTCAGTATTCTGCAAAGATATCTGAATTGTCTTAATTTTTTCGCGTATTTCAGATAGATTTTGCATGGCTGAGCTTATTGAGCTTTTAGCTAATTCAATTTTAGATGTTGCATCAGAGTTTACATGGTCTATGTGTTCTTTAGTTATTTGGCTCTTGCAAAGCGGGCAGACATCCATGCTTTCAACATCTTTTTTAACTTTCTCGGATTTTTGTATTTCGGACTGTGCAACGGATATTGCTTTTTCTTTCTCTAATTCTCTCTGCGCTATTTCAGAAAGCTGAACTTTGTAAGAGATTGTACTTTGTCTAAGTGAGATGATAGAATCTGCACAAGATTTATCGTTCTCGTATGTTAAGTCCATAGTGTATTCTTCCAGCTGTTTGAGTAGGTTTTCCGATGTGAGCGAGGCGCGAGAAAGCTGTCTTTCCTTGTCTTTAATACGCTCTTTGACAGAATGCAGCTCCGTTTTAAGCGCAAGTACTCTCTTCCTTTCTTCTTCTAATTTTGTCATTTCTTCTTTTTTCTTTTTAAGTTCTTGAGATTTTTGGGCAACAAGCGGGGATTCGTCTTTAAGTTCTCTTATTTCCTCTTCCAAACTAGGTATTGAACGCTCCATTTCAGTCATTCTTCGGCTTATTTCTGCTTTTTTATTCTCGTAATTTTCAAGACGGACGCGCAGGCCTTCCAGCTCGGCTTTCAGGTTTGCTATATTAGTATGAAGTGTTTCCTGCTCTAAACCAGTGGCTTGTTGTATTTTTTTGGTAATTTCATTAATTCTTTCAGAATATTTTTCAAGTTCTTGCTGTATTTTATTTATTTCCTCTTTGTTTTTCTCTTTGTATTCTCCCTTTTCGTTTATGGATTTATCTATATTTGCAATTTCTTTCTCTTTCTCATGTGTTTTTTTCTGAATTATAGATGCTTTACAGCGCCTCATTATTTGTTCTAATTCTTTAAAACGCAGGGCCTGGGAGCGTTCGCGGTCAAGATTTCTCAAGTATGCTGTACGCTCTCTTAAAATTGCCCCAATTTCCTTTAGTTTCTCTTCTGTTTTCTCAAGCTCTTTAAGAGATTTCTCTTTTCTCGATTCATATATAGAGATTCCAGCTACTTCTTCTATAATCTTGCGCCTGTCTTCAGGATGCATTTTTACTATTGACTGAATCTGACCTTGAAGTATAAGATTAAAGCCGTAAGGATCTATGCCTGCCTGGGCAAGCATTTCAATAACTTCCAGGCGAGTTTTTGTTTCGTCGTTAATTTTATATATTCCCTGTCCATTTGAACGCACTACTCTTTTAAGAGTGATTTCATTTTTTTCTATAGCAAAAGCACGGTCTGAATTATCAAAGGTTATTTCAACGCTTGCTTCTTTAGCCGGTTTTATATATTTTGAACCCATAAACAGAAGATTTCTTGCTTTAGCTGCACGCATAGATTTTATGGAAAGCCTTCCCAATACGAAGCAGAGACTATCTGAAATGTTTGACTTGCCACTCCCATTAGGACCTAAAATTACGTTAATCCCCTTATCAAAAAATACCTCTGTGCGTTTTGCAAAGCTTTTAAAGCCATGCATCACCATTTTTTTTATATAAACCATTCTAAATGTCAGACTTTAGAGCTATTTAAAAATTCCTAGTCTATACTAACAGACTCAAACAATTGAGCAGTTTGTCTGTTAGTATATTCGGGGAACATAAATAAACAAAATAATTTATGTTCCACGCTATATCAGAAATATCTATGTTAAGAGTTCTAAGTTAATAAAAAAAGAAAAATAAAGTTTAAACTTAGTAGTAACTCTCGCCGAATTCTTCAGCTTTTTGAGGTTTTCTTGTTAGCAGTACGATTAGTACGACAAGCAGAACTACAAATATGATAGCAAGTACAACAGTCAAAACTACAGTCGTATTAGGAGTTGTCGTTCGACCTGTGCCTGCACCAGTTCTAGTTCTACCTTCTACATTTGCTGTGAAGCTTTCCTTCTTTACAAGATTTCCGTCAGAATACACGCTTACGCTGAAAGGATATTCGCCCGCTTTTGAAGAGCTGGCCATAACCTTTACAGTTTTGCTAGTACCTGCTGGAATTGCTACGATTGTTTCTTCTGCTTCTACATTTAAATCTGCAGAGGCTTCAGTTACAAGCTCGTATACACGCACATTCTGGCCTGAATTAACCAAGGTAACAGAGTAAGTACCCTGTGAGCCGACATTAAATGTCTTGCTCTTGCTTGGTGAAACCACAATGCTTGCATCGCTGGATGCCATGACAGCAAGTTTTTTGCTGACCAAGATAGACGCATCTTCGTTGTATGCTTCAATTTCTATGGCATACACGCCTGCAGGAGCACTAGCAGGAACTGGCAGATATATTCTGCGTTCTGTTGTGTCCTCTTTGTCTAACCGGTCAGGGCTTTCTGCTCTCACTGGCTGATCAACTGGTGAAAGGTCGCCGAAGTATGCTCTGCGTTCAATGCCTAAGGCAGGAACACGTATCTTAACGAATGAATCATCGGCGAATTCGTATCCGTCATTTGATAAAATGACATCTACAGCCAAAGTTTCACCCGCTTGCACTTTCGGGTCAAATATCACATCAAGAATCTCTAACTGATAGGATTCTCTTTGTGCCGCAATTGAGATTTCTCGGGAGTCCAATCTTCCGCTTGACTCGCTTTCAATTAAGATTTGAAGTCTTAATTTTTCAGCAGGGTCTATATTGCTAGGCACTTGTACATTAAGCAAGGCACTGTAAGTGCCGCTTGCAAGGGCAGCAAAACGCTTGGTTGTAACCCTATAATCTCTTTCACCAGAGATCCATGCTTTCACTACAACGTCGCTTTCATTGTTTCCGGTAGCTTCAAAGAGTATTCTTACAGGAATTGTTTGTCCTGCGAATGCAGCAACATTGACAGAACCCGCAGGTTCAGTTTCAATACCGCTTACTTCTACGCTCTCGATGTTTACAGCTGCGCTTACACTCGCTAAGAGTGCAATGAGCAGTGCAACCACTGCAACAATAGAAACCAAGTAGTTTATGGATTTCATGGTTTGGTATAAATTTAGTTAATAATCAAACTTTAAACCTGTTTATAAACTTTATGGTGACAACTTTAATAGGTTATTTTATAGTGACGAAATGATTATAAAGGTATATTCAAGTATACCATAATGCATTCAGACACCACGACGATAAAGATAAAAAAGAGCACCAAGAAGAGATTGGAGGGTCTTAGGGTATACTCCAGAGAGACATATGAGGAGATTATATCAAAACTGCTTGATATACTTAATCTTTGCAAGATGAATCCTGAAATGGCAAAGAGACAGCTCTATATTCTGGACAAGCAAAGAAAGAATAGTTTAAGGAAAGAGAAATTAATCAATGTAATTGAAGAAAAAACCAAGAATGAAGAAGTTTGAGATTGACGATTAAACTTATAAGGATAAAAAATATAATATATCATGACAACATACAACCCCATTGGTATACTTCCAGAAGAAGAGAAATATAGAGATCTTAAGTATCAAGCTCAACAGACACTTTACCCTGTTAAACAAACCCGTTTAAATAGCAGTCATAGTTTGAAAGAAATTGCAAGAGTTTTATCTCCAATATGGGAAGTAAACTTTATCGTGACATATTCATTTGTTCATTCTAAACTTGAATTGCCTGAGACATGGGCTTCTCTGCCCAGTCTTAAAGATAAAAGAAAGAAATACACGGTGTCTCTTTTAGAAACTCGCCTTTCTGATTATCTGGCTGTAATAGGATACAGCAATGAGCAGGCACGAGAAGTTTTTAAACAACTGACAAAAATTGAGAGCAGTATTAGATATGTTGAGCCGAACAAAAAATTAACCTCTAGGTGATAATTGAACCTAGAATTGCATTTTCTTCCAGATATTCAATCCTTCTATGCTATCATCAATCATAGAGGGCGATTCATTAATAATCCTTATGTTTTTTTTCAGGGGGATGTTTTTCAACAATTCTTTCCATGCTTCTTTAGTGGTTGTTATATGATGTTTTTCTCCCTTTTCTCCATAAACAATGCCTGAAAAATGAACGTGCCATTCTTCCTGTGGAAAGAGATTTTCTATCTTTTTATAATCAATTTTTTTATCTCTTGCCAGAATATGCGCAAAATCAATGCAAAAGGAACATCCTGTCTCTTTTGCCAAGCGAGATATTTCTTCCATACTTCCAAAGACGTTAATTTTACCCATTGTTTCAGGAGCTATTTTTATTTTCCACCCTCTTTTTTTAATCTCTTCCATAATCTCCTTTACGCCTTTCTTAATTGTCTGATAGCTATCTTCTTTATTATCAGTGTAATATCCAGGATGAAAAACAACAACCTTTGCTTCCAAAAGCTCTCCAATCTCACAGCATTGCAGGATTCTTTTTTTTGTGGCTTCTCTTTTTTCTTCTTCTTTAGCGTTTAAGTTTACCCAGTATTGTGCGTGTATGCTTAAATCAATTCCCAACTCTTTTGCTTTTTCTCTTATTAACGGCGTTTCAGGCGGTTTGATATAGCAATTATAAGTAAAAGCTATCTCGCAAGCTTTAAGTCCGTGAGAATTATATTGAGAAAGGATTTTAGCAGAGGTCTTGACTGGGCCAAGTCCTGCAGGTCCAAAGATTACAGCCATTTTAGATTTCTCCTTTTTCCATCAGGCATGTTAAAATAAACCGGTTAATAAATCTTTTTTTGAACAGTAAATTATTGGATCATACACAATTCTTTTTTAGATCCTTCAACAGCCATCTCATAACCTCCAATCAAATGGATTTTATACGAATCCTTTTTCTTGAAGAGGTATTCATCTAAAAAAACACCCGCTATAATGGGTGAAGAGTTGGGTTTTTCAGCACGTCTAAGAGTATTATCATCTCCAATAGTAAAATGCCCGACAATTTCTATCAATTCAGGAGGACATTTGTATTCTTCATTTGTCGCAGGTTTTATCCCATAAAATTCTCTTTTGTCTTTGTAAATCCTTACATCTATTCCCCTTTCTTTTAAATGAACCATATTGCGAGAGAAATTTATATTTTTTCTCCATCCGTGCCGATGTCTTATAATCCAGTCAGTTAAAGCCCATTCATAACCAACGTCACGTCCGACTTTTTCAGATTCAATCCATTTATGCTTCAGGATTTCTTCACGCTCTGCGGTGAAGTTTTTGTACAAATCGGAATTCTCTAAAAGACTTCTATATGCAGTTTCAATCATAAATTAAGGTATAATGGCTTGTATTTAATCTTTACTCTCCGAAGTAAATAATTAGATGAGGCAATAACCTTTAAAAAGCCATATTGCTAGAAAATTTAATGAATGGCATGATTGTCCAATTTAGAAGGGGAAGAAAAAGAATACATGAAAGGCATTTTCTAATAGACGCCGGTATGTCAAGCAGAGCAGATGCAGAGAAGCTAGTCGGCAAAGAAGTAAAATGGAAGAGTCCGGCTGGAAAAGAGATAGTTGGGACAATACGGGCGGCACACGGCAATAAGGGGCTGGTAAGAGCTATATTTGAGAGGGGTTTGCCAGGACAGGCAATTACTACGGATGTTATTATAGGGGAGAGCGAAAAGAAATCCGGAGGCAAGAAATAATGGCTTATTTATTTAATTATGTTTATGACGCAGATACTCATGTTGGCAGTGCACCTGAAACTCCTCTTTTTTTAGATTTGGATGATTTGCGGGAGGGAGAGCGATACTCTCTAGTCTTAAGACTAGACACAGAATATTTGCGTGAAAACGGACTTACTGCACGACAAGTTCGTTCTGCTGTCGCATCTATCAAACTTCCTCCTGATTCTTCACCAGAATTTTTTATTTCTCCTGCGAGAGGGGGAGCAGATTAATATGGCATTGAGAAAAGCATCAGCTTATTCTAAGAAAAAAGCCCGCCCGTTTACAAGAAAATCCAGAAATAAGAATAGGGCATATATAAAGACCGTACCAGGAAGCAAAATTGCTAAATTTCATCAGGGAGCCGCTGAAGACTATCGAGCAGGCAAGCATTCTTTTTTTGTAAGAATTATTGCTAATCAGAAGACGCAGATAAGAGACAATGCTCTTGAATCTTGCAGAATGTACCTTACAAAGATTTTAGATGAACAGATACTTGGACAGTATTATCTAGCTTTGAAAGTATATCCCCACCATATTCTTAGAGAGAACAAACTTAGTGCTGGAGCTGGAGCAGACCGTATTTCTACCGGAATGACTCATTCTTATGGCGTAGTTATCGGGCGGGCGGCAATAGTCAATGCCGGGCAGGAGATATTTTTTATATCATGTTCAAACGAGAAAGCCGCGCGATTAGCACGGGATATGCTTAATGTAATAAAAGCCAAACTTCCTTGCGCAACCAAAGTTTCATTCAGCAATAAGTCTTAGAATTATCAATAGCAAAGCATTTTTATATACTTATTGTATCAGAAATATATGCTAGTAGAAGTTGATACAGTAAAGGGATTTCAGGACTACTTGCCTCCGGAATCTGTAAGGAGAAGGTTTGTCAAGGAGATTATAGAAAAACATTTCAAATTGTACGGTTTTCTTCCTATTGAGACCCCAGTAATAGAATTCGACGAGATAATGAAGCCGGACAATCTTGAGCCAGCAGATGAGGCCGTATCCGACAGATTTAGATTAAGAGATAGGGGGGGAAGAAATCTAGGTTTAAGATACGAATTTACTTTTCAGCTGTCAAGGATATTCAAACAGAATCCGAATATCAAACTTCCTTTTAAACGCTATCAAATCGGAGAGGTTTTCAGGGATGAGCCAATAGGTCCAGGAAGATTCAGACAGTTTACACAGTGTGACGCAGATGTAGTTGGAGAGAGCAGTGTAGATTCTGACGCAGAACTTCTTGCAATGCTTAGCGATATTGTAAAAGAACTAGGCATTGAAGCTAGAATATGTGTGAATAATAGGAAACTGATTAATTCACTAATTGAAAGCGTTCAGATAGGTGATGTAAATCAAGTCATGCGAGAACTTGATAAGCTTGATAAAATTGGAGAAGATTTAGTCAAGGCTAATCTTAAAAAGTTTGCAGATACTAATCAAGTGATTACATTGTTTAAGCTTCTGGAGAAGGATTTATCATTTTTTATAAGTAATGCTTTCGATGGTGCCGCCGAACTTGAACAGTTAGAAAAAAAATGCAGGCAATATGGAGTTAAAATTTTCTTTACTCCAAGCATGATTAGAGGATTGGGATATTATACTGGGAATATTTTCGAAGTAAAACAAAACGGAGGAAATATAACTATTGCTGCAGGAGGTAGATATGACCGGGTTGTAGGAAAGTATGTCAATCGTGAAATACCTGCAGTAGGAATTTCTTTCGGATTAGAGAGAGTGAGCGATTTAGCAAAAGTTAATATTCCAGATTCAATAGTTGCTTCAGTAATTTCTTTAAATCGCGATAGCCAGATGAGAAAATTGGCTAAGGCACTAAGGACAGAAGGAATAAACTGCATTACTTCTTCAGGCAAGCCCGGGAAAGCCTTAGAGTATGCAAATTCATTAAAGATTCCATATGTAATATTTATTGGCGACGAAGAAGTCGCAAAAAAGAAATTCAAACTTAAAAACATGGTTTCAGGAGAAGAGAAGTATTTATCTGAAAAGCAGGTAATTAATGTTTTCGTCAAACATATTAAATCTGGCTATCTTCTTCAGTAGATTCTTTTATTCTTTTGTCTAAAAAACGGTCCTGAATAGTCTCTTCTTCCTCTTCTATTTTCTCCTCTCTCTCCTCTTCCTTGATTTTAGTTAATTCTGCTTCCACTTCTTTTTCTAGCTTTGCCAGTTCTTCAGCATTTGCTTTTTCATATAGATTCTTAAGCCAAATCCATATTTCCTCGCAGTGTCCTTCCTGCTCAAGCCAGACTTTATGCTGATTATCCAGATGCAATAGAGGTATGAATGTAGCTATCTTCTCCTCGTTTGTTTTTCCAGCCAGTTCACTCAAGGACAGCCTATCTTTTCTCTTCTTAAATATATCTTCAAGTTTTCTATACACTTCTTTTATTTTGTCCTGAACGTTTATTCTTTGCTTAGGAAGAGAGCTGGCTGTCTCAAATTCCTGTTGTTTTGCAACTATTACTTTTCTTATTCTTCTATTTTCTGTTTTTATAGCAGTTCCAAGAGCAATCATTATCTCTTCCAATGTAACTTTCTTAAATCTAGGCAAGGGTGTGCGTACTATAAGTTCAGGTATTTCTTCATCCAGTTCTATGCGCTCTTGAATATAATGCTTTTCTTCTTTCTCTCCAAACAAAACGGCATCAAGGCTCCGTATATCTTCATGCAGAAGAATTTCAGATTTTATTCTAAGAAGAAGCGATGCGGCAAGAAGAACTTTACTCGATATGAAAAAATTTGCTTCTTCCAGAGCTCGAACACGTTCAAGGAATTTTTCAGATAGGAGCGAAATGTTTATGTCCCACGGGTCAAGCTGTTCAGTATTAATAAGGTCATAAATAATTGCCTGCCAACTTAACTTATCACTAAACAATAATCCATGAATCTGTTCTTGTCCTACTTTATTTGGGTGCGCGGCTTGAACTTGCGCATTTTCTTTTTCCACTTATTAATTAGGGATGAGGCTTTATATGTCTTTTTGTTTGAATGCATTTATACTGAAAAATCTTTAGGAATAAGAGCTTGATTTATGTGTTCATTTAATAGTTACAACATATAGAAAAGTTTATAAAGGGTAGTTACCTAAGAATAGTATCACCTCTTTTTTCCCAGAAGAGGACGTTTCATCGCTCTTTTTGATTGATGAGGCCTCCTCTTCATGGGTTTACAACTGAGTTAAACTTTTGTATGGTTTTATAGGTTTTTCATAAGAGATAAGGTATTTTCTGGGAGAAGAAGGAAAAAGAGGATGATAAAGAGGATTTCATATTCTTTAAAGAAAAGAGAGCTGAAGTATTTAATTCTTCAAATTTTTTTGACATTTATTTATTGAGAAATTCAGTATAATGACATTTGCCACAGGCAAGACGGTCTTTGTGCACTGCGAGGAAAATCCCGGGTCCGCATTTGACACAGTGCTTTTTTTTCTTAAGAGAATCTCCGGAAATAGTATAGTGAATGTATTTCTTGCTTGTGGGCTTGTTCTTATGCGGCTTCTTACCTTCTCCGCCTTTTGCTGTTCCACCCGCTCTTTCAGACATATTATGCCCCCTCCTTCTTTGCTACCACTTTAGGTCTTGGCTCTGTTCTATTTTTATCTTCTGCAGAGTCATATATGAATGCTTCAATGTCAAATGTTTTTCTGCCAAAATTGCTGTATATATTTCTCAAGGCAATTAATTCAGGGGAGACATTGAATTTTTCAGCTAACAAAGAGATGCATTTTACCTTTCCCGGATTGCTTTCAGACTCAACAATTGCCTTTAATTCTTTCCTCATAAGCAACTTGTTCTTTAATTCGCTTGTTATTTTCATCCTAGCTTCACCGCGAATGTTCCTTTCTTAGATAGTTTAAGATTTTTAGCAATTTCAGAACTTTCAGGATTTATTATTACCATTTTGCCTTTATAATTTTCTGCGAACTCCTTAGAGCCACAATTAGGGCATTCATTGCCCCCTTCAAATATTGACTTGCATCCCTTACATATTTTTTGCGCCATTTATTTTTTCTCTCCTTTTGATTTCTTTTCCTTTTTTTCAGTAGATTTTGCTCCGGCTTCTTTTTTCTTCTTATCTTCTTTTAGCCACTCCAGCTTGCCTAATCCAGGCTGACGCATCGTCAGTCCTATTTTTGGCTCTCCAGATTTATAGCTTATAGCGACTATTCTTGCAAGACATTCATCGTCTTTCGAAATACTTCTTTTTGAAGCTTTTCCTGAAAGTGTGCCAGTCTTGCTTAATGATACATAATCTTCCATAGTTTGAGAGATGTGAATCATTCCTTGAGCTGGGCCTACTTGGATAAACGCCCCAAAATTGGTTATTTCAGCTATTGTGCCATGCACTAATTCATGCAGTTCAGGTTTCCAGACAAGAAGCTTGAATATTGAGCGATAGAATGCGGCGCCGTCTCCAGGAATTATAACTCCATCATCAATATGTTCTACAGAAATAACCCCTATGATGAATCCAAGCTCCTTAAAGTGCTTATTTACATAACTCTCTTTTAACTGTTTCTGAATAGCCTCGTTAGTAGGCAATCCAAAATGTTTTGGTTCTACCCTTATATGATCCTCTACTTCTACTAAATAAAACATGGTACTATTAACGAAGAGTGAAGCAAAACTCGGTTTAAAAAGCTTGCGATGATTTAAGTAATGTTACAGGACATAGACATTTGTCACAACCTTTAAAATAATTTTCCGAATGCAAAATAAATGTCCGCCGGAACTTTCCCATGCAGACTAAAGGCAATTCTCCCGTAATCAAGTGTCAATTTCATCAACATCAAAAAGTCCTTGCGTTTACCGCACCCTTTAGGGTGCGGTGGTTCCCGACATAATATAAAGAGCGGGAGGAGGGAGTCGAACCCTCGTCTACGGAGCCACAGTCCGTTGTTCTACCGTTAAACTACATCCGCCATGAAAACGATACCTCTATAACCTTGCGGTTTAAAGGTAACGCTAAGCTTACGCTCAATGATTTAGAATAATATTTGTCTTTTAAGTCTTTGTATATCATTTTTTTATTAGGATTACTTAGATAGCCTATAGAGAATCACATTTAAGTATTTTTGTGTGGATAAGGCATTTATCTGTGTCTTGTTAAGAATAGTTGGTTATAAGACGTTTCTATTGGGAAAAACACATCTTAAATCAATTGGGTGATTTATCCACACAATACTAATAACTTTTTTATTTAGCCTGTTATTGGTTAGAATGATAAGGTTTTTTTATATTCACTTTTTAGCTATCTTCCATAATAAGTCAAAATGTTTCTTATACATTTCAGCTACTAGCTTTGATTTAATTACAATGCAAACTAGTGTTGGATCCCAGATGTTTATATTTATCTTATCCCCATAGATAAAAGTAGCAACTGGGCTAGATAATTCCTCTGAAACGAATTTAACTTGTGTGTAATATGATGGGAGATTTCCTCTTTTTGTATAAATGCCATAATAAGGTATTTTCTTATTTTTCACATCTCTTAGCCATTGTTCAGCAAACACGGGTAATTTTTCTCTTAGTTGACCTTTAATCCCGAAACCATAAAGTGGCTTTCCTTCACGAATCATATCTCTCCAT
Source organism: Candidatus Pacearchaeota archaeon (assembly GCA_018303945.1). Lineage (GTDB taxonomy): Archaea > Nanobdellota > Nanobdellia > Pacearchaeales > GW2011-AR1 > JAGVXD01. Next base: position 13,996 of record JAGVXD010000001.1, on the reverse strand, counting down.
GCGGATTTCATACCTTCATCACCTTTGAAGACTTCGACTTTTATTTCATCAGAAGATGATTTGTAAAACTTCTCTAATGATGGAAAAATTGAATCCAGGAGCTCCTTTTTCTCTCTCAATAATTCATATAGATTATTCGGGTCAGATGCACTATACCTTGTTGTCTTTCCTTCTTTATGTATTGAAATAAGACCTTTTTCTCTTAATTGTTCTAGTATATCATAGATGTTTGTTCTATGAAAACCACATTCCTTTGTTATATCTCGAACCGTACAAGTTTTCAATTTGAGTACGGCAAAGTAAATCTTGGATTCTGCTTCAGTTAAGCCGAGGTCTGTCAGTATCATATCCTCCATAGAAGATTAACGTTTATGCAATATTTAAAGTTGTCTATTATTAGACACACATGCTTTATATGTTGTTTTCTGTAATTACTATTAAGTGACTAATATGGAACAGAAGACAAAACATCAAGGATGGAATCAAAGAAATGTTGACTTTAGCAAAGCTCATGGAAACGAGGATGAAGCCTTTGATAAATTGATAGAGTCAATGAATCTGAAAAACGGAATGACTATGGGCGATATTATGTCTGGGTATGGTGCGGTATCTAGAAAGGTATTAGACTATTGCTCTAAAAACAATCTCTATGTCCGAGTTATTTTGACTGATGCATATGAAGAGCAAATAAACAAATCTACTTCGTATCTTGCTCCATATGAACTTCAAGGATACGCAGTCCAAAAGAGAGTAGAAGATGCTAGATGTCTATCCCTTGAAAATATTCTTGACAAGGCAGTTATTAAAATGGGTTTACATGAAGTACCAAAGAATGACCAACCGAGAATTATTCAAAATGCCTATAATGCCTTGAAAGAACATGGTGAAATATATATTTGGGAATCTTTTGGTCAAACACCAGAACTGAGCCGTTGCTTTAGAGAATTAGTGAAAAAGAAAGACGAATTAGCAGGTTTTGATAGTTTTGTTGAAAATAGACATTTTTCCCATGAAACAGATATATTCAAGCAATTAAAAGAAGCAGGATTTAGAGATATTGAAATTGTTTATGATGGAATATTTAATTATACAACCAAAAACCTTCTTGAAAGCGACTTTCTAGGAGATGAATCAAAACTTCAAGCATGGAACGAATATCTTAGGTCAACATTGTCTGATGAAGAAAAGAAAGCAGTCAAATTTAATGATACAGGCGATTCTATTTCAATGAGTTTTGTAAAAAAGATTATTAGAGGTGTAAAATAAAATGGAGAAAAAATGCTTTACGATAACTAAACGAATCGCAAAACACGGAAACCAAGCTATAATCGTAATTCCTCGTCTAATTGAAGATAGTTTAAAGCCTGGAACAATTGTTGAAGTTAAGATTGAAGTTCTTACAGTCGTCCCAAAATTATACATTTGAATGTAGTTCTTTGATTGTAGCTGGGCTCTCAGGTGTTTTACACATGGTTTATAGCCTAGTTTGGAAGTTATTCTAACTACATATAATAGAAATAATGGGGGTCTAATTCTTCAATATTTTGAGCTACAGTCTCAGCCATAATATTCCCTACTTTTCTTGAAACAGATATTGTTACAGGGAATTTACTATAAACAAAGGTGTTATTCCAATCTAATTTGGTAAAAGATAATATCTCCTCACAAACCTTCTTTATATCCGAGTCTAAGTTATAAGATTTAATCGATAGAGGTCTTGGAGTAGTTATCCCTGGATAAGTTCCTAGTGTAGGAACAAAGCCAGTTGTATAAAGAAAATTAGTATCTTTGTTTGTTATCAAAGTCCCTCTTAAAACGGGGTATTTGTTAGAAGTAAAAAATTTCACATCGGAATCTAAAATTGTAACAAAATCTCTCTTTTTAATTTCTTTAGATGCTTCAATAAAACCTTCCAATTCTTCTTCCCAATATCCTGAGCTTTTATGGATAACTAACCTGGTTGGATTCTTGCCTTTTCTAACACTTTTGTAGTGTTTTAATACCAATTCAATTATATCTTTTGAACTCTCCTTTGATAAATGTGGGCTGTTTGGATTTTTTTTATTAACCCACTTAAATGAATCTCCTCTAAGAACAAAACTCTCACCAGTATCTAAGAATATTTGTGCAAGGCTAGCTCTTATTGTTTTCTTTGTCTTTTCTCTAAAAAATGATATTCCTACGTAACAAGTATCTTCTTCTAAATAAGTTAATTTCCAAGGATGTCCTCTTTGACATTTATATAAGATTCCAACTACCAAATTCCAAGCAATCAAGAAAAGTTCTTGTGTCTTATCTTGTTTTAGTGTTTCAGGTCTTATTAGTTGTGTTGGCATTTTTAATTCCATAGCTAGAATTTTAATTCGGTTATGAAAATCATCATCATCTAATTTAATATTTGGTTTATCTGACCCAGAAGTACTAAAAATAGTAAATAATTCTTCGGGGATACTTATTAAAATCATGTCTGGTGGGCTTTCGCTATGATATATTTTTTTCATTCTATCCTTAATTATACTAAGTAGCTCCTCATTTCTTTCTTTCCCCTTACTTTTATCTTTTAAATAAACCATTTCATTAGAAGTTATCTCTCCCTCCCATTCTGGGTTAAAGACAAAAGAGAAATTTAATGGAGATTCTTTATTTAGTCCAGGGAATGGAATTCTCCATGGTTTTACCTCTTTTTTAGGAGATATCTTAAATTGAAACTGTTCAAATAAATCCTTAGCCTGAGAAATACTTTTATCAGAACCAATAATACCTATTCTAAACTCCTTGTAATCTACTTCTTTGTTTCCAGAAAATCTAGGACCATGTTTTATTAAGCCTACACAAGGATTATATGCCTGTTTGTTTTTATTAAAAAGAAGTTGTGGTTCGGGGATATAAATAACTTCAAAATCTTTACTCATTCTTCATCCTCCGATTCATCCATTAGTTCATAGTTTGGTGATTCATCAAATAATTCTATTTCAGATGCCTTACAAGGAGATTCTAACTCTAAGGATTTAGTTGCTATGAAATTCTGATGATTTAGAGTTTTTGTTTTCAAATCTAAAAGTGTAATAAGAAAGTCCAAGACACTATGCTCTTGTAGATTTGAACTATTAGTTGGTCTAAAACCATAATTTAATCTTTTTGCACTTTCACCTTCTATAATTTCTCTACCATCTTTTGTAAAAAGTCTAAAGAAGTTAAAAATTATAAATAACTCTCCATCAAAATCAGTAACTCTAAACTTTAAAGCTCTATGAGTAACAAAATTTAGTTTCTTATCTTTAAAATATGGTCTAGCTACCATTCTCCTCTTATGTCCTTCTTTACCCTTCATTTTTAAGGGAGAACTGGTGACTTTTTCATATATTACGTAAAGACAATTGAAGTTTCTATTAAAAGTATAATTAGTGTTTTCTCCCTTAGAAATTATAAATAGTTCTGTAACCCTTTTTCTCAAATTTAGTCTTTCTTCATCATCTAGACCCATATTGTCTATATCTTTATATTCTGGTGTATTTCCTAGACAATACTTCTTAATTATATCGTTTGGTAAGGGATTTATTGATATAGCTTTTTCTTTATATGTAATAAACTTATTGATATCTTTAGAATTCCAGAATGTTGGCTCAAGACCTTGACTTAGATTATAAACATATATCTTTGGTAAAGTCCCAACTTTAACAAGATTGCTAAATATTTTCTCTTTTTGATAGACTAATTTTTGTTTTTCTGTTAGATAATTCTCGTTTTTGTTAAATTTTTTATTTTCTTTTAAGTCTGTAATCTTTTGGATTAATTTCTCATACCCTATCTTTATTATTTCAATTTGTCCCACAAACGCTTTGAAATCTCTCATTTCAAAAGAATTAAACTTATTTTTCAAATCTTCAGATAAAGATTCTTTGATACTTGTTCTAAACTTTTTAACTTCATCATATTTATTGGAAACATCATCAAATATCGATTTCCATTTTGTAAAGTTTTTAAGATTTCTAGCAAATAACTTAAAATAAAATTTGGTTGAGCTTTCCATATACATAATAAAGTATTTCCCAAACCCTGCCAAGAAGTCTTTATCAGATAAACTTAAATTCGTATATTTTATTTCAACATAAGTCTCTTTTTCACCATCAAAATTTGGTCTTCTAAAGACCTTATCTTGAAAGATACCATCTGTATCAGAGTCTTTTACTAAAGAATAATCTCTCAACTCCATAAATTCAATTATTTTCTTGCCGTAGCTACTAGAATCATGAACTGTTGCCTCTCTTTCTCCCTCATAGTTTGTTATAGCCATACTAAAAATTGACTAAAAGCCACTATAAAGAATTTACTATCTATACTTTTTCACACCATACACATGTTTGTTTAGGACAGTCTTCACCTAACATCTTTATTGCTTTGTTGAATAGTTTCTCTGCATGTTCTGGTGTAATTTTCATCTTTTTCAAATCCGTATTAAAAACAACCTCTCCAGTTTCTAAAACTTCTTTTGGATGATAGAATAACAAATAAGCATGGTCTTCTACTTTGTGTCCTAATTTCTCAAGTAACCAAGCATAGATATTAAGTTGGTCTTGATAGTGTTCATGAGTATCATCTTTTAATGGGAAACCTCTTGTTTTGTAATCTAAAACAATTAGTTTATTATTTACTTTATTTACCATCAAGTTATCTATCCCTCCATGAAGTATATTTCCTTCTTTATCTTCAAACCATAAACCTTTTCGTGAGTTTCTCCATTCTTTCAATAAATCCTTATTATCAAATAGTTTAAGATTTTCACATTCAGATTTACTACATAATTCTGGAGGAAGTTTACCTTTTTCCATAAACTTATCAAAATGTTTTTTTAAAATCCCATCCATTCCTGAAGGCAATGAAGGAAAAATACCATTTGGTCTACTCCACACCTCATGTTCAGACAGCCAGAAGCATCTTGGACATTCTTTTAATAGGTTTAGTGTTGATGGTGATAGTTTAAATGCTGTCATTTCATCTTCTCTTTAACAATTTAATAAAGGGGTACTTTTGTCCGCGGTAATTATTGTTAAAAGTTCAGTCATATTAGGAGCTACTAAATTACTCTCTTTTAATTCTAATAACTTTTCACTTACTTCTTTCATTATATGCCAGAACAATACAGGAGGTATTGCGTTTCCTAATGCCTTATACTTTTGAAAATCGCTCCCTATCAGTTTGAAAGACTCAGGAAAAGATTGTATTCTTGCTACTTCTCTAGGGGTAAATCTTCTGTATTTTTCACCTATTTTTAATACAGGGTCTGTGCTGTTTAAACTAACTTTGGCAAGGTGTGAAGTAACTGTAGCACAAGGCTCTTCAATATTCTGTGATCTACCTTTGTTCATTGATTTATTGGATTTTTGTAATCCCTCAATTGCTCTTTCACTAAAATAATATCTTTCATCAACATCTTTATGGTCAAAGATTACTTTCTTTAGAGGAACAGGATTATTATTTGATGGCTCAGGAAAGGAAGGGCTGATATTTAGGTCATTTCTATAACCTATTATTACAACTCTCTGTCTACGCTGAGGCACACCAAACCCTGACGCATCTACGAGTTTATAGTCTACTCTGTAACCTGCCTTTTCAAATTCTTTTAAAATTAGAGGAAAAGCCTTGCCGTTATTTGCTGAAATAAGCCCTCTTACGTTTTCAGCAATAAATGCTTTGGGTCTTTTGTCTTTAAGAATACGAACCATCTCTAGAAAAAGTCTGCCATTTTCAGATTTGAATCCAAGTCTTGGTGGATTTTGAGCAACTATTGAAAAAGATTGACACGGAAATCCTCCTATAAGAACATCATGGTCTGGTATGTCAATAGAAGATATCTTCTTTATATCTGCACATACACTTTCATGTTCAAAATTAGCATTGTATATTTCACAAGCACTCTTTTCTATATCATTTGCGAATACGATTTCGGTGTTGTGTCTAAAATATTTCTTACCTAAAAAATTGAAACCTCCGATTATCCCTAACTCGGTTCCACCGCATCCACAGAATAACGATGCTATTTTTATTTTTGCCATATTAAAATTTTTTCGTATTTACCTGCCCTTTTATCAAAGTTCACCTGAGCTCCATTTGAAAGAGTAACGTCTAGGATGCCACTCTTATACTTATTAACAGGATTCCTTATTATAAATAGTTTTACAGATGACCTGCTTATTACCATTCTATAAACATAATACTTTTCTCCCATACTTGACGCAATATTCCATTCGTTTTCAGTCATATGGAATGATTTAAAATCTATATCTGTATTGCTGATAGTGGTTTTTACTTCAATAAGTCGCAAGTCGGAATCCAATTCAAATGACCTTATATCATATCCCATCTTCAAATAATTAGGAAGATATACTACCTTACCTATAAGGTCTTCTCTACCACCGTTTTTTAGCCTCATACATTCATGACCTATCGCAAGATTTTCCCCTGCATCTCCTATTTCTTTGGTTTTAAGTATCTTATCGGTTATTTTATTCTTAAATTCAGTAATTGCAATAGCTGTGGCTTTCTTTTCTATTTCCAGATAATTGTTTTTATCTATTCCCATGAATGCAAGTACATCTGTTTCAAAGTTTGCTTTTACAGATAAATTTGAAACGTAGTAAAACCATTTGTTTTGAGCTTCTCTCAATTCTTCATTTGTAACACTTTTTCCATAAAATTTGTCGTATAAATTGAACCACGGGTCTTTTTCCACAAATGTGATTATTGCTCCCATTTCAACAGGATTTAAATAATAATTTGCTCCATGCTTTTTTAAGAGATTTGCATAGTATAAATAATCCATAATATCACCTGCATAACGTATTACATCACCTTTCCAATCATAGTCAAAGCCTTGTTCTCGGTTTGATTTAATTAAATCAATTGTTTCTTTTACGTCTTTATTCTCTACAGTAACTCTAGTATCATTAAAAATACAGTGTGTTACTTCAGCTTTGTTAATTCCAAATGGCGTTTCTACTCCCTTGTTAGCTTGATAGAGAAGTTTTAAGATATAATGGGCAGGTTTAAACTTTATTCCTCGCTCAATAAGTTTTTTAGTTTCTTGAGATTTCAAGTGTCCTCCAGGATATTGAAACGAATAACAAAATAACTTAAAAAATTCAACTAAATCTTGATTTTTTGCCATTCTTTTTGCAATCTCGCTCGGACCTTCTGTTTCATTATCTAAGTTATATAAAATAAGGCTAAATAATGCAGAAATCTCAGTCCTCCAATTGTTTATAGTCTTATCCGTTCTTACAACATTTCCTGGAAATCCTTTGATTATCTTATTAAGTGATTTATCAAATTGTTCTTTTTGTTGTATGGGCATTTCAGCAACAGCAGAACTTACCATAAGTAATATTCTTTCTATATCATTCTTAAATCTAGGTCTGATATGATGCAATCTGAAATAATAATTATCAGGCGTTTTGTATATCTTTTTTGTTTTCATCGTTTATCCACTTTTTTAGTTGTTGTGCAATAGCCTCCGCAAGTAATGGGGGAACTGCATTCCCAACCTGCCTATACTGAGAGGTCTTGCTACCATAAAATATAAAGTTATCGGGAAACGATTGTATTCTTGCAGATTCTCTTACAGTTGGGATTCTATTTGCCCAAGGGTGAAAATGATGTCTATGACCTGTATCTATGGTAAGAGATGGCTTTGAACTATTCAATCTTGTCCAGGCAATATGAACTTTTCTTGTATTTCTAAGCTCTTTTGGAAGATTTTTGTAATTTCCACCTTCTGGAACAAGACCTATTATTGACTTAGTTCTGTCTGAATGATTACTTGCGATATGATTGTGAATTTTATTGGAATTAATTCGCATCAAATTTTGATATTCATTTTTAGGTTTAGAAATATACTGGTCTTCTTCAATTGAGTCTTCTAAAATAGGTAGGTCGTTTATAGCATCACCCAAAGTGACCTGTGTACTTAATGGCAATGGAAATTCAAATTCTCCTTTTTTTGAGGCTACTATGATTATTCTTTTTCTAACTTGAGGGACTCCATATTCATCTGCTTTTAAAATAGAATGGTTTGTTTTGTAACCTCTCTTTGAAAATTCTTCAAGAATACTTTTTAAAGCCCTTCCTTCAAAAAGACCTTTTAGACCTGGCACATTTTCAATAAGAGCGTGGTTTGGTTTTAAAATATCTAAAATTCTGAAAAACTCAAGATAGAGAGAATTTCTTGAATCCATGTAAACTCTTTTTCCAGATACACTGAATCCTTGACAAGGTGGTCCACCAATCAAAAGGTCAATTTTTTTATCACCAATTAAGCTTAAAATTTCATCTTTTGAGACTGACCGAATATCTTTTAGTAAGTATTGAGAGTCTGGATGATTTTTTAAGAAAGTCTCTTTAGAATCTTTATCATTATCAACTCCCAAAATTATGTTAAAACCTGCCTTTGCAAATCCAAAACTCAACCCTCCAGCACCACAAAATAAGTCAACGACGTTTAGCTCTTTTTTCATGTTAATCCTAAAATAATCACTTATTTAAAATTTGCCCTTAACAACACATACAACTGTAAAGGAACTAAAACAGATTCACTTATGGGTAGAACAAAAATTTCTATTAGAAAAACAATTTGAACAACCCATAATATAATTATAAAGATATTATATTTAAATATACTTTTCTTCAAGAAATTCTGCTAAAGCATTAAACTTATGTTTACTTTTAGGAGTTACTACTGCACCTATTTTACCTTCATAAAGAAGTTTCTTAATTTGCTTCTGAACATCATCTCTTGATGTACACAAGACAAGGAAAGGCTTCTTTGAGAGATTCATTTTATTGACTCCATTACACACATCAAACCCTTCAGTTCCCATTCTTCCAGTTGTGCCATAATCTAAGTCAGATATAATTACATCATATGTTCCTCTTGAAGCTTCAGTCAACATTTCCTCTGGAGTTGAAGCATATGACAATCGAACATCATATCCTGGAATTCTTTCTTTTAATGGTTCTAAGTATTGATTTTGTGCCATCATTGCATCAACAGGCATCAAAAACATATCGTCACCAATGAGAATTTCAAGAGATTGTTTACTTTCCATATTTTTCCTCAAGTATCTTGAGTACCTCTCTTTGAACATTCTTAGGCATTCCTTCTGTCTTTGCCGTGCACCAGTTATTTGTTCTAGCTCCTAATCTGTAATTTGGACTATTTTCCCATATTTCTGCTAATGGTGTTTCATGAGTATTCCCATATATTGCTGTTGAATCGCTTCTTCCAGGGCACATCTGAATTCTTCCATTTAGCCTTAAGAATAATCCGTTTGCAACTTGATTGCATGGGGATGTTCCCATGTAAGCTGAAACCTCTTCTCTTCTCATCTGTTCTAAGCTCATAACTCCATTTTGTATGGCTGTATCATAAACTTCAGTCATCAACTGAACTAGCATTTCATGATTAGGGTCAATTCTTTTATTTTGAGCACTTAATCCAATAGATTTTGGTCCAGACTCCATGGTTGGAGCTATCACCAAAGGAATATTTCTTTTTGCAGCCCATAAGTACATTGTTGGAATCTCGTCAATCTGCTCAAGACCAACTGGTGCTGCTATTAATGATAATCTCTGTCCTTTACTTGGATCGTTGAAACCAGCTTCAACTAAATTAACTAGTGCTAGATTTCTTTTTTCAGTGTAATTTGAGACTCCTCTGTTTGTGAAAGTACCATTATTAACCTGATAGTCTCTTGTCATTGTGGATGAACCAACCATTTTATCCTGCCTATCTGAGAATAATGAATTGAAGCCAAGCAATATTCTTACACAATCGTATTGAGATACTTTTTCTACTAGCTCTTTAGCAGATTTTACTCCAAGATGACCATAATTCCTTATTGCCAATTCATCATTACCTAATTCAGCTCCTTTGGTAAAGATACTTATCGGTAACCCTCTCTCTTCAAATGCATCAAGAATATCAAAAAGGTCAGGATTCTGAAATAATTCTCCAGGACCTAAGAATTTAGTACCTTGCAACCCGATTGTTCTTGCATCATCAACTACTCCCATAACTTCTTGCCATGTCATCAAATTTGATTTATCTCCATATACTCCTTCTTGAGAGAAACATCCTGGACACTTAAGTCCACAAGGATAATTATTTACAAGATTTACTTCTCCATTCTTTGCTTTTTGGACTGTAGAGTTTGATAAGAATTCTAAGTCCATAGTTGAGATAGGTCTGATTGAAGTTTGCTTTCCTCCAACTAGCGTTTCTAAAGCTGGTCTTTGTACAACTTCTTCTTTTAATGCCCAGTCACTTGGTTGAAGCTTAAAATCTTCAGGAAATGCTCCTGCTTCATATATTGCAGGAATCATAGATTCATATTTCCTTATGATTTCTTCAACTTCTTGTTTTGTTTTTGTTGTCATCTTGTTTTTCCTTTTATTCTTACTATATAATGGTAAATTGTATATAATAAAGTATTTATCAATTTTTGAGCATAAATGACAATATTTATAAGCATAGTATATTTTATGCTAAATATGGTAGAGATTAATAGAATTAAGCTTGATAAAGCAGATCTAACTATCTTATCTGAGTTAGATAAAAATTGCAGAATTGCATCTACAATATTAGCAAGAAAAGTAAGAAAATCGAGACAATCAGTGGACTATAGAATAAACAATCTAGTAAAAGAAGGAATAATTACTAGTTTTCAAACAGCAATAAATCCTCACAAAATGGGTCATAAAATATATAAAATTTATTTAAAATTAAGAAACATTCCTGAAGAAAAGGATAGGTTGTTCAAATATCTCAAATCTTCAGGAAAAGTATATTGGATGGGTGAATGTTCAGGAAATTGGGAGCTTATTTTTGGAATATTTGCTAAGAATGATTATGAATTTTTTGAACTGAAGAATGAACTTATTTCAGAATTCAATAAAATAATTGTACAAGAAGAAGGTCAAATTCTTATTGATGTTAAGCAATATCCTAAGATGTACTTTACAAATCGCATATCTGAACCAACTATGTTTGCTGGAGAGTTAGTTAATAATCAATTAGACAAGTTAGATTACGCCATTCTTGGTGAAATCGTGAACAATGCTAGAATCTCTTTGGTAGAACTTGCTGAAAAAATGAAATCAACTGTTATAATTGTTAAAGGAAGATTGAAAAAAATGGAGCAAAAAGGCATAATCATTCAATATAGAATAGGTGTCAATCTGAATAAATTAGGACTTGAGTTATATAAATCAGTAATCAAATTAGATAGATATACAAAAGAAGATGAAAGAAAGCTTGAAAGTTATTTATCCAGTTTGCCTAATATTCAATATTTTATTAGAAATATATGGAGCATTGAACCTGAACTTGTTGTAAGTAGCTATCAGGAGTATTATCAAATAATCGAAAATCTAAAAAAAGCTTTCCCAGAAGTCATAAGAACAGTCGATTCAGTTTTAATGATTACAGATGAATGGACACCTGGATTTAGAAATTTGTTAAAAGCTGAATAGCAATACATCTATTAAGATTGTTTCAGGCTTGTTGTCTCTTTCATTTTAGTTATTATAAAATATTATTTTTTATTAAAGACGTCTGCAAAATCCTCTTTGCTTTCAGCTGTGGGTTTCTCACTTAACTTAATTTTATTTAATATTTCTTCTTGGTGCTTTTTGTTATAGCCTCTTATCAATTTTTCTAAAGCAATAACCCTAAAATCTTTCTTCTTATAGCCATAATTCTTGCTGGTTTTCCTGTTCTTTGCAACTACTTTTTTCTTTTCCAAATAATTATCTTTTTCAATAAATTCAGCAATCTTGGAAAACTGCTCCCACTCTGGCAAAAAAGATTTCTTTATATAAAAAGAATAGATGGTTAAATTACTCATCTTCATCTACCTCTTCAACGTCATCTGTATCTTCTTCTACAACTGCAACTTCTTTTTTTACTTCTTCTTCTGGAACTGCAACCTTATTTTTGTCAGCTAACATCGTTTTAATAAAATGCTCTTTACAAACTTTTTTAAGATGGTCTGTTATTTCTACTTTGTCCTTATTTAACTCAGCAATTATTTTATTTGTTGCTATTGTTATCTTTTCATGCTCTTCACTAAGAAAATTATTAACTTTAATTTGCAAGTCTGCTTCTATTAGCTGTCTTAGTTCAGCAATGGTGTTGGTTATGCTATCTCGGGCTTTTACTTGCACAGCCTTAATTATCTCTGCTGTCTGGTCTTGGATTAACTTAATATTATTATTTTTTATTATTTCAAATTCTTCCTCTGTTCCCTTGAATTTTTCTTTAATTTTTATAACATTATTTGTTAGTCCTTCATCATTTTTTTTAATCCTTGTGTCTAGCTCCTGCATCTTTTTATCTAATGCTGTCATCTTGTCGTTCAATTCTGCAAATGCATTTGTAAGCTTAGAGGATATTAGTCCAACATCCACATAATTCTTATTGCCTATCTTAATTGAAGATATGCCATTCCTTTCAAAAAATTCTGCATTGTTGTTGGTTAGCGGTAAGTAATCAAGATTTCCTATCTTCTCCTGCTCTCGAGTTTTCTTAAATAAAGAATTAAGTATCATTTTAGCAGCCCTCTCTCCAATAATATTCTTCTTATTGGGGTTATAGACACACCATACAATTTAGCAATCTGATTCATGCTAACACTAGATTGAAACTTAAACACTACACCATCTTCATCAATTTTAGTTTTAGGTCGGTTACATGGCTTACCGCTTCTACTTCCTGTTTCCATGGCTTTCTTTCTTCCAGACTGCATTCTTTCTCTTATAAGGCTTCTTTCAAACTCAGCAAATGCTCCTAAAACATGGAACATTAATCTGCCTTGTGGTGTGCTTGTATCTATGGATTGCTCCACTACAATAAAGTCTATTTGGTTATTCTGGAATGTTGTAACTGTGTTAAGCAAGTCTTGTAAACTCCTGCCAAGTCTGTCTAGCTTTGTAAATACAACAAGGTTAATGTTGTGCTTCTGCACGTCAGATAATAACTTAAGCAGTGCTGGTCTGTTGGTGTTCTTTCCAGAGATACCTTCATCACTATAATCGCTTATAATAATCTCAGCACCAGCATGGTCTTCTTTATATCTTAATAAAAACTTTGTAAGACTTTCTTCTTGGAGCAACAATTCTTGTTTTGCAGTGCTACATCTTTTATATTTTGCAATTCTTATAATCTTCTTGTCCTGTTGTTGTGTTGTTTGCTCCATTGTTATTTTAGTTGAAACTTTTATAATCTTATTTTTTCCATGTTGTTTTTTATTTTTGTTTGTTGGTTTATTGTTATTTAACCTACAATATATTAAAGCTCAAATGTTTTAAGAATATTATTATTTTGTCGTCGGTTAAGCACTATAAAGATAGCTGTCTTAATTTCTTGGTTTCATCCATTTAAGGTATAAACTTTCCTAAAAATTCATAATATATTATAAAATTTTAGTGATTTACCAAGCCTATATATAAATGAAATCGATAAAAATAGACATAGGCAAACCAGAAGAGCAACTAATGGTTTATTGCTGGACTATTAGTTTCTTTTTTCCAATTATTCTTTAGCACCCAAAACAAGATTAGGATAATAATAAGCTCACACAAACTAAAAATAGCCAAGCCCAAGATTAAGTTTTCTATCCCATTGCTGTTGCTTATGCAATTAAGAAAGGTTGGTGCATTTGTTATTGTGGTGTTGGTTATTGTGCTGTTCATTTTGTAAGCATCTTAATGTGGTTGGTTAATAGGGTTAATAGGATTAATAGGGGTTCCAGACCTATATACGAACTTTAAATTTGACTATAGATCCAAAAAGGGTATTAACCCCATTAACCCTAAGGGTATTAATCCTAACAATAATTTAAGAGCCCTCCTTTTTTTCTAAATTATTAGCTAGCCCGCCATCTGCTTCTTTAGGCTCTTTTTCTTTATTCTCCACTTCCCATGTAATTCCTAACCAAACATA
>JAGVXD010000010.1 GCA_018303945.1 Candidatus Pacearchaeota archaeon | reverse complement strand
AATCATAAGGGTTGGAGAATATTGCTAAGACATCCTGATGAAGTTCCAGTGGAATTTGCAGAAGATTTTGAGGGTGCAAAAGAATATATCGGTAAAGTTGTTTTCTCAAGATATGACCAAGCAATGGGAATGTTCCCTTCAGATGGAGAGAAAGTCCCAACTTTAAGGGCGTGGTGCGTCTACTGGCTTGGTGGCGACGGCGGGTCTGATGCTGTTGGCAGTTGCGGGCTTGATGATGACGATGGTTGCTCGGTCGGATATCTTGTATTTTCTTATCCTTAACCCAGTTCATAAGTTGCGGGCTTGATGATGACGATGGTTGCTCGGTCGGTGTAGCGCCAGAGGCGCTGAGTGCGCCAAATAAGGCAATTGTTAATGAGCATCTTGGTCTTGGAAAATTAGGGCTTGCTCAAAGATAAACCTGCAAGATATATCTTTAATCTAAAAATAATTATTGTTTTTTGCACATAGTCGTTAGGAGCGTTAAACATTTAAATCCTTAGAGATATTATTTTAGATGAAAGTTGCGGCAAAAGTGAGATTTAATGCCTCAAAAGAGAGATGTGAGAAATTTGGAGAGAACATGTATCTTATATATGTTCAATTTGAACAGGATGATGACTCTCCGTCCATGATAACTTCTATTCTCTCGCGGGAACTTGGAGTTCCAATCTCGCGGCTTGAATTTGCAGGATTTGATGTTCACAAGAACTGGATTTTTGAAATGCTATGAAATATGAATATGCGTCAGATTTGCAAATGCGAATGCAAGATATTGTAAATATACTTGGAATGCACCATATAGATATTGATAGGGTAAAATGCTTTCGGAGTCTGGGCTCATCGACTAGGCGGACTATTGCAAGATGCCATACAGTGGGGAAATTAATGCAGAAAGCAATGAATATGCCTGCTCATTATGCCATTGAATTTCTTGAGCCCTTTGAGAAAATGAGCGAATCTGAGCAAGACAAGGTTATAATACATGAATTACTCCATATACCTAAAACATTTGGCGGAGGATTTAGACAGCATGACTTTGTATGCGAAAGCAATATAGAGACAATGCATGAGAAATTCGTCAGTCTTAAAAAAAGAGGAATATCTCTTGAAGAGCCCAAGAAAAAGACTTTTCCTTTTTGGAGATAAAAATCTTTTACTGTGAGATTTATAAATAATAAACATTTGTATTTTGTATGTTGGTCAAGTATAAAAATAAAAATACCTATCACAGGAAACTATCCGGTATTTTTAAGCCTCAAACTGTAAACTATCGTATTGCACCCAGTTTGAGCAATAAAAATTTATTTATTCAAGCCAGTAAATTAAACTGGCTAGGTCATATAAGGGGTTTGATGTTTCGTAGTTCTAAAAGTGAAAACTTGCTTTTTAATATATCATCTGATAAAAATCCTGTCCTGCATTCTTGGTTTGTTTTCTTCCCTTTTTTGGTTTTATGGCTCAACGATAAAAACAGAGTTGTTGAATGGAAAAAGGTTTATCCTTTCTCTATGGGAATTAAATCCAGCAAAAAATTCTCTAAATTCGTCGAGATTCCGTGCAATAACAAAAATAAAAAACTTGTCAGATATTTCGTCGAGAGAGGAAAGATTTAAATATGAGATTGTTTACTGATGGATATAAAATAGTTTAAAGCTAAAAGGAGGTGTGTGCTATGGGATCAGTTATTGCAAAGAATGTTGTTAAAAGAAAGCCGGGCTATCTCTACTACGTTGATGGAAAAGGAAACGTATGTGAGGCAAAGATGGCTCGCGGCGGCGGAAGAAAGAAAAAGAAAAGATAATCCGTAAAATCAAATTTTTATTTTTATATTACCCTATTTTATTGAAGTAAGTTGTTAAATGTTATCTTATATCTTAAATATCTTTTTCTTAACTTGGAAAGAGGGCAAGGAAAAATTTAAAAACGCCCCGTTCCATGAAGAAATAATTAAATTGCCTTCATTAAAATGAAAGAGAAAAAAACCAAGGAAGAACTCGAAAACGAGGATGACGAATATCTCTCCGATGACGAATGGGGAGATGATGACGAAGACTCTGACGAAGAAAAAGCCAAGTGATGTCGAAGTGTCTGATAAACCACACATTTCATATGGAACACTTTGAGTACAAGAAAATCCAGAGGATTTTCTGATTTTTAAAATTTATTAGGTTTTTATCTAATCTACCACCTATAATTTTATAAGAGAAGTCCGGCTTTTTCTCAAATGAGTGACGGACCTTCTTATGTAATGCCTGAAAATGTCTCGCGTACCTTGGGTAGAGACGC
This sequence comes from Candidatus Pacearchaeota archaeon, assembly GCA_018303945.1. Taxonomy (GTDB): domain Archaea; phylum Nanobdellota; class Nanobdellia; order Pacearchaeales; family GW2011-AR1; genus JAGVXD01. The sequence continues at coordinate 29,238 of JAGVXD010000010.1, read as the reverse complement.
ACAAAGAAATAACATTCTAGCCGCAAAAATAATAGCAGACATAGTTAAGACCACTCTCGGACCTAAAGGAATGGACAAGATGCTCGTTGATAGTTCCGGCAATATAATCGTCACTAACGATGGGGCAACTATTCTTCAGGAAATGGAGATAGAACATCCTGTGGCAAAAATGATGGTAGAGATAGCAAAGACACAGGAAAGCGAAGTAGGAGACGGAACAACTACCGCAGCTTTGTTGGCTGGAAAACTCTTAGAAAATGCAGAAAAACTTTTAGATAGGAAAATTCACCCCACTGTTATAGTAAAAGGATACAGAATGGCTGCTGAAAAGGCAGTTGAAATACTTAAATCCCAGTCTGTTAGAATATCTGATGAAAGCATGCTTAAGAATATTGCACGCACGGCAATGACTGGCAAGTCAGCCGAAGGAAGTAAAGAGAAACTATCAGACATAATCATTGGTGCTGTAAAATATGTCGGAGAAGGAAATAGCGTTTCTATGGAAGACATAAAAATAGAGAAACGAAAAGGGGGAAGCATTGATGAAAGCGAATTGATACGGGGTGTTGTTTTGGACCGAGAAAGAGCAAATGCGGAAATGCCAAATATGATAAGCAATGCAAGGGTTTTGCTTTTAGATATCCCTCTTGAAATTAAAAATCCTGAAACAGAAACAAGGATTTCTGTATCAACGCCTGAACAGCTTGCAAGCTTCGTGGCTTCTGAAGAGAAGTATTTAGCCAGCATATCGGATAAAATAATTAAGTCTGGAGCAAATGTTGTTTTCTGCCAAAAAGGAATTGATGATGTCGCACAGTATTACCTTGCACGGGCAAGAATATTTGCATGCAGGCGGATTAGCAGGTCTGACATGGAGAAACTTGCAAGGGCCACTTCGGCTAAAATAATTTCTAATTTAGATGACCTGAAAAATGAATATTTAGGAAGCGCGGAGTTAGTGGAAGAAATAAGGCAGGGAGAAGAAGCCCTCACTTATGTAAGAGGATGTAAAAATCCTCATGCAGTTACAATTTTACTTCGGGGCGGAACACCCCATATTATTGACGAGACAGAGAGGGCAATAAGAGATGGTTTAGGAGATGTAATTGCGGCCCTGAAAAGCGGAACTATTGTCGCTGGAGGAGGAGCTATAGAAGCTGAACTATCCCGTCAAATCCTTGGCTATGCAAGAACCCTTGGAGGAAGAGAGCAATTAGCTGTACAGGAATTTGCTTACTCTCTAGAGTCTATACCTGAAACTCTTGCCGAGAATGCGGGACTTGATCCATTGTATATCATTACAGAATTAAAAAGAGCCCATGAGTCTGGGAAATCTACTTTTGGATTAAATCTCTTTACAGACTCTTTAGACAACACTCTTCAGGCAGGCATTGTAGAGCCGACAAAAGTTAAATTACAAGCTATTAGTGCTGCCAGTGAAGCGGCTACAATGATATTGCGCATTGATGATGTTCTTATAAGCAAAATGCAGAAAAAACATGATGAAGGCCAATATAATATGGAATAAAATTAAAGCTCGTTAAAATTGAAGCAATTCGCTCTCTTCGTCACGGTAATCAGGACGAAGTGCATCCAAGCCGCTAAATAGTTCATCTATTTCTATATCATCGTCGTATATATCGGAGTGCATCGTATCACCTCCTTTCATTAGTATCAAAATGTAGAGAGTATATTTAGAGTGATGTTGTCTAGTTAAGCACTACACTTTCACCTTGTGAAATTTCTTTGACATACTATTCGTTCAATTTTCAGCATCATTAAGCACATTTATAAAATTAATTTTCCTGAAAAAATAAATGGTGGCTGTGGGCAGTCTAGTAGCCTTACCCTTGGGGTGGGTAAGACAGGGTGCGATTCCCGGCAGTCCCATTTGTAGTATTCAAATAAACAACAAACCGATATAAATAAACCATATTTATTATTGTAATCTATGCTGGAAAAAGAAGGTATTAAAGAAGAAATAAAAGTAGGAAATTCTTTTACGAGCTTGCCTGCTGGTAAATGGGACCCGCTGGAAAAAGGATATGAGGGAAGATGCCCATGCTGCAATAAAGATGCTTATATTGGAATCGTGATAAGGCACGTTTAAAGTATTCTCCAGTTTAAAACTAGAGTTTTTCTCTGTATATTAAGTCTCTTTCTGTTCCTCTAAATGCTGTTGAATAATCTTCATTGCCTGCTGTTTGGTCAAATTCATATCTCCACCATATTTCAAGTTTTCAAGAAGGTGTCTTTGTTTTTCAGTCATTGGCTGTTCTTTTTCTGTTTTCTTCTCTCCAGGACTTTCAGCATTCAGATGTATATCTTTCCATCCAGATTGCCTGTTAATAAGCAAGGAATTGTATATTCTAACAGCCCCGTCAAATAATATATTGTCATCTAAATTTCCCAATGCTTCTTCCTGCTTTATGTGCTTTAGCTTTTTTATTATCTCCCTGAACTTATCGTGGCCCTCGGAAGTGGATAGCGTTTTGCGTGATTGATATGTCATACAACTGAAAAGAAAAACGGCATTAAATCAATATGTTGTCTGCAAATGTACAAAGAGGCTTCTTGAATAAAACTTCCAACAATCTTTAAATACGCTGATTATGTAGATAAAGAATGAAGATATTGACGCTGCATTGCGACTTCATAAGGTTTAAACCTTTGAAAAAAGCAATAAAAAATCCTGAAGAGCTAAGCGAGGAGAGAAAGAAAGAGATTGTCGTGAAAGATCCATTGGTTATCCTAACTGCTGTTGAAAAAGGGGATAATGATAAAGTTGTTAAAGAAATGATTGCGTCTGTAAAAAAGACTGCTGGAGAAGTTAAAGCAGAAAGAATAGTGCTTTATCCTTACGCACACTTATCTTCCAACCTATCCGACCCTACAACTGCCTTGGAATATCTGGCTGAAGCTGAAAATGTCCTCAAAAAAGAAGGTTTTGAAGTTACACGTGCGCCTTTTGGATATTATAAGGAGTTTGAATTGAAGTGCAAGGGACATCCTCTTTCTGAACTAAGCAAGCAGTTTAGAGCGGAAGAAGATTCTACTTCCATGAAAGCAAGCGTGAAAGAAGATATCATAGATCCTTCAAAATTATATAATAAAATATCTCAAACTAAGCTTGACACTTCAAAGCTAAAAGAAAACGACCATAGAATAATAGGGCAGAAACTTGGACTATTCATGTTCAATGAATCTTCGCCTGGAGCACCATATTGGCTTCCAAACGGATTAATAGTATATCATGAGTTATTAAAATTCTGGAGAGAGGAGCACAGCAAGGCAGGATATAAGGAAACAATGACTCCATTAGTCAATAAAAAAGAGCTTTATGATATATCCGGACATTGGCATCATTACAAAGAAAATATGTTCGTTTCGGACATGGGAGAAGACGGCGTTTATTGTCTGAAGCCAATGAACTGCCCAAATGCTATGATTATATTTAAATCACAGACAAGAAGCTATAAAGACCTTCCATTGAGATTATCTGATGCTGACAGATTGCACAGATATGAATTATCAGGAGTTCTTAACGGTCTTTTGAGGGTAAGGTCTTTCCAGCAAGACGATTCACACAATTTCATCACCGAAGACATGATTAGCAGTGAATATGAAGAGATATTCAGGATATGTGAGAAGTTTTATTCTATTTTTGGCTTAGATTACTCATTTAGGCTTGGGACAAGACCAGATAAGTTCTTAGGAGAGTCAAAAACCTGGGACAAAGCTGAAAAAAATCTTAAGGAAATACTAAAGAAGTCAGGGAAGAAATTTACTATTGCAGAAGGAGATGGAGCATTCTATGGCCCTAAAGTTGACATAATTATGAAGGATTCTCTTGGCAGGGAATGGCAAATGGGAACAGTCCAGCTGGATTTTCAGTTACCTCAAAGATTCGGGCTTAAATATGTTGATAAAGACGGAAAAGATAAAATTCCTGTTGTTATACACAGAGTAATATATGGCTCTTTAGAAAGATTTATAGGAATATTATTGGAACATACAAATGGATCTCTACCAATATGGTTATCTCCCGTACAAGTAAGAGTCATAGACTTCACGGAAAGAAATACTAAAGCGGCACAAAAAATAATGGAGGAAATAAAAAAGGCTATTCCAGAAATAAGAATAGATTCTGATTTTAGAAATACTACTGTAAATGATAAAGTGAGGGATGCGGAAATGCAGAAAGTTCCATTAATTATAGTAATAGGGGACAAAGAGGAAAAAAGCAATACCCTCGCCTTAAGAAAAAGAGGCGAGAAGCCCGAATTTGAAGTTAAGTTAGATTCTTTCATAAAAGAAACTAAAGGTAAGATCGAAAACAGAAATTAAAGTTTGATAATTTTGCCTTCCTGCCAATCCTTAAGAACAATTCTTGCAGAGCGGTCTATATCTATTTTCCCGCCTTTCCTAAGAATATTCCTTTTTCTCCCAAGTTTTTCTAGAAATATCTCTGGATCGCCTTCTGATTCCGTATCATAGAATTTCTCAAGCAAACCTGGATTTTTCTGCATAATATTGCCTACAATTAAATCTGGATTCTTCACACTGTCAAAAGTCCTTACATTTATTTCTGCGTGCTTTTGCATATCTTCTGAAGAAGTTACTGCGTGCTCATTGCTGGGAATGACTCCCGGTGTATCCAATATAAGTATGTCCTTGCTAAACCGTATTTTCTGAATGCCTCTGCTAAAACCGGATTGAGAAGAAGTTCCTGCTACTGAACGTCCAGCAATAAAATTAATTAGAGAGCTTTTTCCTGTGTTCGGATATCCTATAACCCCTACATGCGCTTTTGCATGAGTAACTCCAAACCTCTTTACTTCTATTTTAATTCTTTCTCTTAATTTTCCAAGACCTATTCTTTTATTACATGAAAAAAGCACATACGGGACTAGCTGCTTCATTATCGGGTTCTTCTTTAAAGAGTTTATATCTACAAGATCAACTTTATTGATTATGTTAATGATAAATTTGCCTTCTCTCTTGATTAACCCCTCAAGCTCTAAATTCCTGGTTTCCTGAAGGAATCTTGCATCTAAAACTTGAAGAACTACATCAGATATTCGTATTACTTCTTTAGCCAATGCAGGATATTCCTTTCTATGTTTATTATGGGTCTCTGATGGTCTTCCCTGCTTACGCATTGCATATGCTTTTCTTCCTGCCATGTTAATAGAAATATTGTGAGTTTAAAAACCTGTTATATTGATTTTACTATTATCCCATTTAGGTATAAGACTCATTTGGAGCAATAAATGGCTGGAATTGCAGATACGAGATATATATTCTCATAATTGTGACTACTATGAAATAACATAGATACAAAGATTTAAATATCTTATTTTTTAGTTATATAAATGGCAAAAGAAGTAAGATATGGAGTGATATCCGATATTCATGAAGATCCAAGAATTATAGTTCCAGCTTTGCAAGTATTGAAATCACAAGGTGCTGATAAACTTTTGATTAATGGAGATATTGGCGGACGTGGATCAACTATACAAGATAGTCAGCAATATACAGAATTTATCTTAAATGAGATTGCTAATTCTGGATTAGAAGCTTTTGTTCAACCTGGAAGCCATGAAACATTTTTAGGTTATGATCCAGTAATAAAGCATTTTGCAAATAAGCATTCAAATATCATAGACGCAACAGATCCTAAGAATCAAAAAGTAGATCTCAATGGGCATAGTTTAGTATTCTTGCCAGGATCAGACTTTTTATGTGGAGGAGAATATCAAATTAATTCCAATATTCCAACTGGACTTTACGTTCAGAACGGTAATGAGCTAATGTCAATAGACAGTCTTCAAGATTATGTTGATTTGTTAAATAGAGGAATTCATCTACCAGCAATGAGGTCTAGCAATATGAATGATTTATCTTCTTTAGTTTCTAATCCAGAAAATACAATCGTAGTATGTCATGTTCCTATAAAATTCAACAATATTCAAAATGGAGTTGATATGGCTCATTTTCATCAACAAAGATTGTATCATACAGAGAGAGAGGAGATTAATAAGTGGACTTATACTGAACTTGCAGTTGTTCCAGGATTCTTTTCTCGAGAGCAGTTAGCACGACAGAACAAAACTCTTGCTTTTGGATTAAATGAAGATGATGAAAAAATCTTGAGAGAGATTCTAGAACATATAACTAGAAGGGGATTGAAAGGTTTGGCTGTTTTTGCTGAAAGAAGAGAAAATCGTGGAAATGCGGAAATGGCTAAGATATATGACGATTTGGGAATAACAAAGGCAGTTACAGGGCATTTTCATGAGAGCAGTCACAGAGCACATAATAGAAAAGGAAATCCAATTTCAGGCGACACATATGTAAATGAATTATTCTGGAACTCTGGTCATCTTGATAGAGGATATACTGGAATATTAACTGTCAAAGGTGAACAAGTAAAATATCATAATATAGATTTAAAATATCTTCAATAAACTTGACACCCAAGCATGAGATAATTGTTCTTAGCAGTTCTCTGTATCATAATCGTTAGGTTTATAATTGAGTTTTATTAAGGCTCTTTATGCCCACGTGGGACAGTGGTACTCCATACGCTTGGAGAGCGTACTTCCGTAAGGATTCCCAGGTTCGAATCCTGGCGTGGGCGTTACTCTTCTGATCAAAAACGGAGCATCAATTCTACAGTTTTTTACAATAAATGCCCAAGTTTTTCCTTCTTTACCTTTAATTGTGACTCATTATACTTGCTTAAATTTGCACGAAGAGGAATACGTTCAACTTCTATATTCATATTATTAAAAGCTTCAAGCTTCTTAGGGTTATTTGTTAAAAGCTTTATCTTATGTAACCCATATCTCTTAATTATTTTGATTGCATTAGAATAGTCTCTTGCATCTATTGGAAGTCCTAAAGCAATATAAGAATCAACTGTGTCTAATCCAGTATCTTGCATTTTATATACTCGCACATGATTTTTAGGTCCGACTGATCTCCCTTCATGATTAATGCAATAAATAAGAAGTCCTGAACCATTTTTGACTATTCTTAAAAGAGCCTCATCTAGCTGCTCTTTACAATCACATCTTAAGGATCCAAATATGTGTGCAAGATTACAAGCAGAGTGAATTCTTACTAGAGCATCTTCTTTAATTTTCCCAAACTGAACGACATAAAAAGCTTCTTTCTCTATTTCAATGTAATTTAGCTTAAACTCAGCATTTGTACCATCCTTTAGTAAAATAGGTAGACGAATTGATTCGTCTTCCTCAAAGTTATGCATATTTTCTTAGACTCTAATCTTTATTTAAATAATCGCTATCCCCTTTGGAGGGAAGGTTTTATATATTATAGGCTTTTAGTAAAAATATGGATTTATCATTATTTGAAAAAGCAGGGCTTACTAAGAATGAAACAAAGGTATACATTTCACTTTTAGAGAAAGGAAGATCCACTTCTGGTCCACTTATCAAATTAACTGGAATTAATAGCTCAAAAATATACGAAAACTTAAATAAACTACAAAGAAAAGGTTTAGTTAGCTATACTATTGAGAGAAATAAAAAGCATTTTGAGGCAACCGAGCCAGATCGCCTTTTAGATTATTTAGAAGAGAAAAGAAGGAAAATTGAAGAAGAAAGCATCGATATTAAAAAGATACTTCCTGAACTACAATCTTTGCGTCTTTCCTTCAAAGGAGAGCAACAGGAAGCAGGTATTTACCAAGGAATTAAGGGCTATCGCACTCTTTTAGAAAATATGTTACAAGAACTTAATCCTAAAGGAACTTATCTTGTTTTTGCCTCTGGTTTGTTAAAAGATATATTAGGTCCATATTGGAACATATATCAAAAAAAGAAGGAAAAATTCGGTATTAAATCTCGTTGTATATGGGATTTAAAAGTAAAGAAAGATAAGAATTATCTTAAAGAATATTACGGTTTGGGAAGATTTATTTCTAAAGACTCTTATCTTAGCCCAGTTGATATATTTGTTTATAATGACAAAGTAATTCAAGTTTCTTATAAAACTAAACCTATTTTTGCAGTGGTTATTAAAAGCAAAGGCTTAGCACAGAGTTACCGAGAACTTTTTAAGCATACTTGGAAAACAGCTAAAGAATAACTCTGCTCTCTAAAGTTGTTTGAAAACTTGACGCTCTTATGTTGGGAACCACCGCACCTTAAGGGTGCGGTAAACATAAGGAATTCTTGATTAACGGAGCATCATATCACAAAAGAGAAATTCAAAATGCTCGCGAAAGCCACCCAGATTAAATAGGGTGCGATTATCCAGCCGGACTTTTTATCAATTCTTCCAGCAAACAATATAATCATAATAATAGTTATTAAAATCACCACTATGTCAATAAACGCAAGCAATGAATTCTGAAGTTCAAAGAACAAATAACTCCAGAGAGCATTGGCAGCTAAATTAATTCCAAATATAGCCGCAAGTTTCTTCTTCTCTCCTTTCTTAGCTTTTGTCCACGCAAAATAAATAGATAAAGCAATAAGGAAATAAAGAATGACCCATACCGGCCCAAATATCCAATCTGGAGGAGTAAAGACGGGCTTATTCTGCTGATACAATGAACTATCAACATTTCCAGCAGTGAACAGACTCCCAATAAAAGAGACTCCGAAGACTATCACCAAACAAATAATAAAAACTTTCCAATTTTTCATCATCAGATTCTACAAAATAAGTTTATAAAACTTAGGGATTTGTTAAGTCCAGCCTTAACATAAAGATTATTTCTGATTTTTCTCTCAAGATTCACTCAACTATGACAGAGCAATAGATTATATAATTTCAACAATTTCGCTTATATCTTTTTTAAGGAGTAAATCATAGGCGATCTGAGAGATACTTCTCTTTTAATCCCTTCTTTCTTTAATATATCTAAAAATAAGTATTTTTTTGCACATGCCTTCAGTATAGAAAAATTTATATATCAATTCTGTAGTAAAATTTTACATATCTAACATGAATATAAAACCTTTAGGTGAGCGTGTGCTCATCAAGCAAGCTAAAACATCAGAAGAACGGACGAAATCAGGACTTTACATTCCTAAATCAAATTCAGAAAGGAAAGAAGGGACAATCATTGCTGTAGGAGCAATGAACGATGGAAGACCGCTCCCTGTAAAGCCGGGCGATCATGTCATTTATGGAGGATATAGTTCAGAGGAGCTGGAAATTGACGGAGAAAAACACATCATGGTGGAATTAAAAGATATTATTGCGATGGTAGAATAAGATGAACGTTAAAATAAGAAAGATAAGATTTGAAGGAATAAGGGATAATATTTCTCTCTTTATTTATAGATATGGTGATAAGAAATTAGAAGAGGCGGAGGTTTTACATGGTATCAAAGCAGATAATATTTAATGAAGAAGCAAGGCAGGCATTATTGAGGGGAATTGACAAAGTAGCAAATATAGTTAAAGTTACACTTGGCCCGAAAGGAAGAACGGTAATTTTAGACAGGTCGCCTTCCCCTTTGGTCAGTAACGATGGGGTGACTATTGCAAAGGAAATAGAGTTAAAAGATAAATTTGAGAACATGGGGGCAAAATTAATAAGAGAAGTTGCTTCGCAAACGCAAGACAAGGCTGGAGACGGAACAACAACAGCCACAGTTCTTGCCCAGTTAATGATTTCTGAAGGATTGAAAAATATAGCTGCAGGCTCAAATCCGGTTGAAATGAAAGCAGGCATAGAAGTAGCAATAGCAAAAATAATTGAGTTCCTTAAGCAGAAATCACTAGATGTTAAAGACAAGAACAAGATTGCGCAAGTTGCAACTATTTCTGCAAATAATGATGAAAAAATAGGTGGATTGATAGCTGAAGCAATGGAGAAAGTAGGAAATAAAGGTGTAATTACAGTTGAAGAATCAAAAAGCATAGACACATATCTTGAATTAGTAGAAGGTATGCAGTTCGATAAAGGTTATCTCTCCCCATACATGATGACTAATCAGGAAAAGATGGAAGCTTCCTATGAAGACCCTTATATATTAATTACTGACCGTTCTATCTCTGCTGTTAAAGAAATAGTGCCAGTCTTGGAAAATGTTGCTCAGGAAGGAAAACCTCTAATTATTATCGCAGAAGATGTTGAAGGAGAAGCTCTTACAATGTTAGTTCTTAATATCTTGCGCGGAGCTTTGAAAGTATGCGCAGTAAAATCTCCTGGATTTGGAGACGAGAAGAAAGAGCTGCTTGAAGATATTGCAATACTGACTGGAGCAAGAGTTATATCTAAAGATAAAGAAGACAAGTTAGAAGATATAAAAATTGAGGATTTGGGTTCAGCAAAGAGAGTCAAGATAAACAAAGAAAGCACAGTTATAATAGAAGGAAAAGGAGATAAAAAAGGAATTGAACAAAGAGTCAGGGTAATTGAAGCACAGATAAAAGATGAAACAAGCGAATATAGAATGGAAGATTTACGTAAGCGTCTGGGTAAATTAAGCGGTGGTGTCGCGGTAATAAATGTTGGAGCGGCTACGGAAACAGAGCTAAAAGAAAAGAAAATGCGCATTGATGATGCGCTTCATGCTACAAAAGCTGCAATTGAAGAGGGAGTTGTTTCTGGAGGAGGAATATCATTAGTGCAGGCTGTGAAAGAGCTGGATAATCTAAATCTCCAAGAAGGCCAAATGGTGGGGGTACGGATAGTTAAAAAGTCCTTAGAGGGACCTATAAGGCAGATAGCTTTTAATGCGGGTAAAGATGGTTCAGAAGTCATTGCATACTTAAAAGACAAACCTGTAGGTATAGGATATAATGCAAAGACAGACAAGTATGAAGATTTATTTGCAGCAGGAGTTATTGACCCAACAAAAGTAGTTCGTAACGCATTACAGTCAGCAGGCAGTATTGCTGCAATGGTAATAACAACTGAAGGGCTTGTCGCAGACTTTGAAGAAGACAAAGATAAAACTACACCGGCAATTATAATATAAACTTGATCAAAATGGTATTTAATATACTTATTTCTACCTTTGCCAAAATTTATTAACTAATCTATTTTTTATCTCTCATGATTAAACAAGTACAGATAATAGTCTTTGGAAGCACAGGAGACCTTATGAAGCGCAAGTTAATCCCCGCATTTGGAGAGCTGATGCAAAAAGGAACTATTAATAAAGATTCTTCCATAATTGCGTTAGGACGCCGTGAATTTAACAGCAAGACCTATAAAGATTTCCTATCTGAAGAATTTCCTGAAAATAGAATATTAATAGAGTCATTACCCATAGAATATATAAAATTAGATGTGAATGTACCTGAAGATTTTAAAAATTTGGCAGAGATATTAGACAAAGATAAAAGGCCATATTCAGAGATAATATTTTATCTGGCTACAAGTTATGAATTATTTCCGAGCATAATTAACGGTATTATCCACTCCGACATGAAAAAAAAATACGGCAAGGTTGTTCTGGAGAAGCCGTTCGGATTTAATGGAAAGTCATATAAAGAAATTTCTGAAATTCTTCATAAGGTATTTTCTGAAGATAAAATATATCGTATAGACCATTACATAGCTAAAGAAGCAGTTCAGAAGATGTTGCATCTAAAATTAAACTATGAGAAATTTGATAAATTAATTAGCAATAAGTTTCTGGATAGCGTATCAATAATATCCGATGAAGAGATAGGGGTAGGAAACAGAATAGAATATTATCATAAAACTGGCGCTCTGAAAGATATGGTGCAGAATCATCTGCTTCAATTGCTTTCCTTGATTCTCCTTGATTCTTCTCTTATGAAAGAAAAAGGAATTCATGAAGCTAAGAGAATTTTTCTGGATTCTCTTATACCATCCTCACCCGAGAAATATCTTTTTGGGCAATATTCATCATATTATCAAGCTTGCACAAAAACTGGGCTGAATCATTGCCATATAGAGACTTTTGCCATGATTGACTTGATGTCTTCACTGCAGCATCTGGAAGGAGTAAAGATAAATATAAGGACTGGAAAGAAGATGCCTAAAAAGTATATAGGCATAAAATTAAAATTGAAAGAAGAATCAATCTTGCCTGAAGAAATAAAAGGCAGAGAAATATCAGTAAATATCTATCCTGAAGCAAGCATTTCAGAGCCGTTTAAATTGCCTGATATAAAAATGGAATATAAAGATGAATATGCATATCTTCTTTCTGAAGTTATTTTAAGCAATAATAAATATTTCGTCTCTAATGAAGAATTAGTTTCTTCATGGAAAATTATAGATGAGATAGAAAAAGAATCTTCAAAAATTCCCTTCTCAATATATAAAGATGGGAGCTATCCCGATGTAGAAAGCAAACCAGCAGGTTTTATTAATGAGCATTCATAAGAAAATACATGCCTATATTTGTCATAGAACATTTGGAAGATAAAGTCTGGCCTTGGTGTATTATTGAATACAAGAATATATCTAAAACAGTTGGTAAAAATAATCTCTGGTTTACAAATATACCTAAGAATTCTATATATAAGCTAAAGGCATATGGAATTGTTTTTACAAAATCAATAAAATCAATGAATCTTGAAAAATCCTGCGTTATGGATCCGGAAGCTGAAAAGGTTTTGTCCCCGAGAGACAAAAAAAGTTTTAATTATTTAATATTTGGGGGAATACTGGGGGACTATCCTCCTAAAAAGCGCACAAAAGAAGAACTCACAAGATTTTTAAGAAATTCTTCTTGCAGGAACATTGGAAAAAAACAGATGAGTACAGATAATGCAGTATATGTCGCGAATGCCATAATTAATGGCAAGTCACTTGATAAAATAAAATTTCAGGACAAACTGGACATAAAAATAAACAATATAGAGTCTATAATCTTGCCTTATAGATATGCTCTAATTAAAAATAAGCCATTTATTAGTAATGAGCTTATTTCTTTTCTGAAGAAAAAGAAATCTTTTTGATAATATAGTATGAAACGGCGCTCATGGAAAACAAAGTTAATATCCATATTACAGGATATGCTCTTCCTAAATCAAACCATGGATGATAATAAACCCAGTTGATATTGCTGTATTCAGAAGTAAAATTCCTACTTGCAAAATAAACTGCTATTATTTCAAACCAGCTTATAAATATAGCTTTTCTGTTTACATTCTTTTTTAAGGTTAAAAAATATACTGCAATAGGAGTCGTAAATATATGCTGTAATGAAAGCAGATGTACAATTGGCAAATTTTCATCAAATAGATAATCTACTATTCCTAGCAATGACTCTCCAGCTAGTAAAGCATAAATAAAATCAAAGCTCCATATGATGGAAGGAACAGCCAATATTAATATCTGACTTGTAACAAGCAGATGTATCTTAAAAATAAATCCTATCCCGATAAGTACTAGTCCTATATAGCAGAAAGCAACTAAAAGCTCTGGTTTGTCTCTTAATATTGCTGCTGTCCAGGATATTAAACCCCAAAAAAGAAAGAAGAAACCTATCTTTCTATCCAGGTTTGTATTTGTCATTGCTCAAACTGGATGCAATACGATAGTTTACAGTTTGACACTTAAAAATACTCTGTTGCTTGATGCGATTGGGATTTTTATTCATTTGGTATTGTCTCTTGGATTGTTGGCAAGGCATATAAAATCCATCCCTCGTCTTTCATTCTGTCTCTTATCTCACTGATTAAAGCGTTGCCGTGCACTTCAAGTGAAACTCTTGTCATATTCTCACTTCCAGATAGCATGGAATTAAAAAGAGAGTTTAAATGTGATTGTATTGAATTATAATATCTGCCGTTCTTAAGGGGAACCTTTATTCCTTGCTGTTGGAGACTTAAGAAAAATTGATTCTCTTTTTCTGTATGGTTATTCCATATCCCATAAATCTTTCTTAGAACATGAGCAAGATTGGCATGATTTATATCTTCACACTCCATTACTGTCTCAAGCTCTAGCAGTTCTCTCTCAATTATCTCGTGCTCTTCTATAAAGTCACTTCTTTTATCCATACAAAGAAAAATAAATCAGGTTATAAAAGAAAGAGTCGTAGTCTCCCAGACAACTTAATTGCTCTTGGATCTGGACCATAGTATCTCATAATACTTGCCGTAAGACTCTGCAACTTCTATCTTCTTTATGGTTATGACTGCAACAGGATTGCTGAATATAATAAATATTACAGTATCTCCGCATATGTTAGTTGATACAGGAGAATCAAAATATTTTGACAAATGTCTTGCCTGTGTGTACTTCATCCTGTTGAGTTTTTTAATTCTCTCCCATGCATCATGATTATAGATATGTCTCATATGTATTTTTTTCTTTATTCTTTTCATGTGAAAATCTGCCAGAAAACCAAAGCCAAAAGTTTCAAGAGCTTGTTTAGATGCCCCGTATATTTTTATCTCGCTGTTTAGCTCAAGAAGATCAAGAAGAGCATTTCTGGCTGCAAAGACTCCTTCAGATATAGATACCCCTTCTTTTCCCTGCTTGACATTAGTCAGTTCCTTTAAGTCAGGTAATATGCTGTTAACTTCCTGCTTTTTCTGCTCTATATAAGTGTGTATCTTATTAGGGTCCATTGCTTGAAAGAGGGTCTTTGAAATATTTTTTACTTGGGATATAAATCCTTTCTCAAGAAGTTTTCTAAGAGCATCATAAGTATTTGGTCTGTGTATCTTAGTCCTTTTGGATACTTCCAAAGCCGTTGATGAACCATTTTTAATTAAATCTAAGTATATTATTCTTTCATTTTTATGGAGCCCTATAAATTCAAGGACTTCCAATATCTTTCTTTCTTTCTGGGTATATGTCTCCATATTTAATAAGAATGCACTCCGTGACTATTATTATAAGTATTTCCGCTTTAAGTACTTTACTATTTTGTCTACTCATTCTAGACAATTGAGGACTTTTCTAGGTTTGTCAAAGTCCTCAAAGCATCGCTTTGAAAACCTGAAAAATGTGGGATATTCAAAGCTCTCAATTATAAAAGAGCTAATTGTGGCAAATTAGCTTTCTCTAATTTGTTGCCATGATAGCTTACAAGTTTCTTTTGGTATATTAATTGTTGATTTAGTCTTTGTCTCTTGAAGGGGCATAATTCGGAAAGGGGCGGACCGTCTGGAAAAATGCTTTCGCCGACAAATTTTACAGGCGTAGCTAAACAGCATTCTCCACCTTCTAATCCTAATTCTTCTCCATTCACATATCTATGCATGCTGAAAGGCAATCTCTGATGAAAGCTTATATGGCGCACGAAATCGCCTATTATCCTGGCGGCATCGTGGGCAGGACTCTCAAGAAGCCTTGAAGCTAACTGCGATTCTCTTCCTGCATTCTGCGAAGGTTCGGCTATTGCAAGTTCAACTTTCAGAAGCTCTTTCGGGTCAGCATAGCGTTGATTAATCTCTGAAATAGGAATTCCACTTTCTTTATTTTCGCCTATGTAACAATCCTTGATAGAAGGTATTTCTCCACCATGGTCTCCGTAAACACGAATTCCTCTTATAAGACTTACATGGGGTATCTCTCCGCATATACGCTCTAAAGATTCTCTCTCATTATTAACAAGATATTTTAACATATTTCCCTCTATTCTTAACTGATCCGGACAAGAAGAAGTTAATTTATGTTTCCATTCTGGATTAAGTTGTGCGCACTTTAAAAGGTATGCTCCTACGGGGTTAGTCATAATGTTAATTATAGAATTAAAATTGGTTTTTAATAATAATCCTATAAGCTCTTCCATCTTTGACTTAGAAGTTTCAAGAAGGAGAGGATCGTGCTCCTTTCTAGACCTTATATTCTCTATGCTTGGAAAGTTTGGGTCATGGCGATACCCTCCAGTTGTTACCAATAATATGTGTGAGTTCGTAGAAACTAAATCGCTAAGAGAATTATGTATAGTTAAACGAGAACTATCGTATGGTCCAATTAGTTTTTCGGCCCAATCTCTATAAAACTCTGTTGTGAATGTGCTTCTCCCTATGGGCTTATTCAAGTAATTGCTATAAACATGTATATGCTCAACGCATGGCCTGTTACCTCTAGAGGAGATTTGTGTGTTTGCGCTTAAAATTGCCTGATATCCTAAATTGCCTATGCCTACAATAGAGAGAGTAATTGGATCCATAATCAAGTTTTTTTCAGTCAACTCATCAAAAAGCTGAAGAGATTTATTTATTGATTGTATTCTCTCCTTGGAGAAAGCTACATCTACAAGAGTGCTTTCATCTATTTTTTCCTTAATCGCGGGCTCAACTCTATCACCGCGTACATGTCCCGTAGTAACAAAAAAAGAAGGCTTGTATCTTCCTTTATATATTTCCGTTACTTTTTCGGCTACTCTAAGAGCGTTTGGGAATCTATTCCAGGATTTTAAATTATAATCGCATATAAATGCAGTCGGAATGCGTACTTCATTACTGTTTTTCTTAAGAGATTCAAGCTTAGAAATAAGCTCTCCCTCTGAATTTATAAGCTCTAATCTTGGCTTTGCAGGAAGAGACTTCAGAGTATGTTCTATGAGTGCAAGGTCATCATAGTCATCATCAATTATCCAAAAACATGGGGAATTCATAAATTACATTAGTATCAATAAAGACGACTATTTTAAATTTTCGGTGTTGATTTTCCTGTAATTATCCAGCAGTTCGGTAAATTTTCCCTGTTTTATCGCCTCTCTTGCTTTATGCATTAAGTTCTGAAGAAAATAAAGATTATGATAGCTTGCAAGTCTCTTTCCAGTGCCTTCTTCTTGTCTTAGAAGATGTCGTATATATGACTTGCTGTATCTTTTACAGACAAAACATGAACACTCTGTATCAATAGGTGTTTTATCTTCAGCATATTCTGCCCGGAAAAGCCTTATCCTGCCTTTTGAGGTGAATAGATTCCCTCTTCTTGCATTCTTTGTTGGAAAACGTGAGTCAAATATATCTACGCCTCTGGAAATCGCTTCAAGCATCTCCAATGGTTCACCAGCCCCCATTAAATAAATAGGTTTGTTCTCCGGAAAGACATTTTTAGCAGTTTCAATCATCTTATATTCATCTTTTTTTGGCTCTCCCAATGCCAAACCTCCAATTGCATACCCATCAAAGTCTATTTGTGCAATTTCACGAGCTGATTGCTCCCGCAAGTCTGTATGAACTCCCCCCTGGCAAATCCCAAACAACAACTGCCTCTTTTCTCCATTTTCTATTTGCCTATTATCATGATGCAACTTGCATCTTTGAGCCCATAAGCCGGTTTTTCTGACTGCTTCAGCAATACTTTCTTTTGATTCTTCAATAAGAGGCATACTGTCAAGGCACATAGCAACATCACTCCCTAACCCAAGCTGTATATCCATGTCAATCTCTGGAGTGATAAAGACCTGTTCCCCACTAAATGGATTTCTGAAAATGACTCCATCCTCCTTTGACCTAACATATAATTGAGGAGAATACATCTGAAAACCTCCCGAATCAGTAAAAATAATGCCTTTAAATGTGCTCAATCCACTAATTCCTCCTGCATTTTTAACTAGAGAGACGCCCGGACGAAAAGAAAGCACAAAGGCATTACATATAATTGCCTGTGCGCCCATAGTTTCTAAATCCTCAATAGAAATATATTTTACAGTTGTCTTTGTCGCTACAGGCATAAAAAAAGGTGTCTCGGCTACTCCTGATTTAGTGGTGAGTTTTCCAACTCGCGCTTTGCTCTTTGAATCTTTAGCTATAATCTCAAATACCATATATCAAAACTCTTGTCAGGCTATAAAAAGGTATCTTAAATAAAAAATCCATCGTTCGCTTCGCTCATTTACAGAGAATTTGGTTGAATGTATCGCTCTTTGTACCAAATTCTCTGTATTTATGTTCCATGCTATATCGTAGCGAGCTAATGGGTATTGCACCCAGTTTGAGCAATCAAAAAGTTCGTATTAAGTAGTCTATTTATATACTAACTCTTTCTAAATACCTTTAATTTCTAATCCAAGTATGAAAAACCTAAATGAACATCCGCTAATATTGCGTTCGCCCCTCATAGTAGAAAGAGCTATTGCGGGAGCGCCAACAAAAGTAGAAGTATCTAAAGTGGAAAATGCTCTCCTTAAGCACGAATCTAAAAGCCACCAAGTGTGCGCTGCCACCCCGAAGACGTTTGCTTCCCCATCAAAACGTCTAACGATTCGGCATTATACCCTAGTTTTCGCAAGTCTACAGCGAATTTATGTGCGGGACCGTGGTGTGTGTACACACGATCAGGATTACACTTTCTTACAAAATCAATAAGTGAAGGATAGTCTGAATGACTTGAAAACACAAATCCCTTATCAATGCCTTGCTTAAACCTTGAATTCTGTGCTATCCATCCTGTCAACAACACTCTTTTATAGCTCGGAGGCAAAAAAGCCGCATCATGCATTCCACTTATAAACACTGAAGACTTCGGTTCATAATACTTAAAATTTAAATCTAACTGCTTATTGAAATTAGCGATTCGGGAATGCATTGTGAAAGGAACTTTATGGCGCTCTAAAATATGACAGATTTCTTGGGGTTTCCCAAAAGAATCAAGCATCATTATTACACTTTCTTCATGCTTTTGGACATATTCAGCTATTTCAGCAGCAACTTCTTGTTTTTTTGGAAAAATATACTCCGGACTGCCATAAGTACATTCCATTATCAGAGTTTCACATTTTATGGGCTTTGCTACTCCGCAATACACCCCCTGTGTATTGAAATCTCCTGTATAAAGCAATTTTTTATTAATTAGAAACATACTGCTGCCCAATATATGCCCTGCCGGGAGTTGTCTTATTGCACTGCTTTTATAATCTATTATTTCAGATACTTTTCTCCTTAAAGCAATTACTTTCTTTGTAAGTTTTGAACAACAAAGAGCATTATTTTTAAAGCGTGTAGGCATATGATCAGTATGTGCATGGCTTACTAAAGTAACTTCTCTCCCTTCAGGCTTATCTAAGCCAAGCTCCGCAGCCTTTAACTTAAATAAATTGTCAAATGATATCATTTTAAATTATAAACTTCTTGATAAGAACATACCCATATTTATGTTTTTATTAACACTGTCACTTAATACCAGCAAAGCCACTTCTTATCATTATTAATTATGTCCTCATAGAGATACTTGCACTCACCATCTTTCGGTCTTTCGGAAGTCTGTGTTTGGCACACATGTCCAGTTTCTGCAAGCCATTTATCCCAGTTTTCCTTTGCAACCTGATAATTTCTATGGCTCGGCAAATAGGCATCCCCGCAATTCTTGGGCTTTTTTGCAGAAGCCGCAGAATTACTGCTAGCTTCGCATTCTGCAGTATGAACTTGCATTCCCTTAAATGCAGATTTTATGAAAATCTTTCCAAAGGAAAGCTTCAACTTATTTATCAAGCCATGAGCTTTTATTGTGGCTTTTCCGCTTAAGTAGTAAGAAGCAAAGGCGCCAACAGGATTCTCCTTTGAAAGAATACTGTCTAACTGACAACTTGATAAAGTAATCTTGTAACTATATGCTCCTCCTTCAACCTTTTCTACCCCGATAATCTTTCCGTCTTTGATAGTTACAGCAATATCGCTTGCATCAGTTATATCCAATAATAGAATACCGTTAGTCATGAGTTTCTTTAATTGTGGAGGCACTTCTGCAGAACATGCATTAAGAGCAGTATTTATAGAAGGTATCTCATCAAGCAGTGCAGAAGTTGTCTTTGCCTCAACACTGAAATTACATATAGATTCTGCACTCGCATATTCAATAAATAATACTGCTGCCAAGAAAGCCATAATAAAAATACTACATTTGACAATCATAATCCTCTTTTGCATATTATTCTTAAGAAAATAGCATATTTAAATCTAACTTCTGGAGGGGCTATAAGAAAGAAACAGGATGAAGATTTGAATATTGCAACGAGTAATCCAGAAGTATTTGAAGCCATGAACAAGAAAAGACTAGAGTGTTCATTAGCAATGCACAATAATAAATAAAACACTGTTTCAAAAACTGCTACTTTATGACAGTATTAGAAACGAGTTAGAAACATTAAGTATAGTCCTGATGAATTCACTAAGTTCAAACAGAAAATACAGCCCATTCTTATTGATATTTGCGAGTAGTTTTTGAAAAAATAGGATAGTGTAAGTAATCCATATTGGTAACTTTGACTTATTGAGGGAATTAGATAAAATGAGCAAAGAAAAATAAGAGATAGGATTAAAGTTCTAATGAATATTAAGAATAAAAGATATGTACATAAGTAAGCATCTTAGAACTTGAAGAAAGATATCACGTATAACAGCTTTAGCATAAAGATTAAAAGTTTGTACTAATAGATTGTAGGATGAAAAAAGCAGATATCGCTATCTTAATATTTCTTCCTTTGGTCATTTTTCTGGCTATTTTCCTTGTTGAGCTAAAGATAAATTATTTTGTATCTTTACTTCTCTTCTTTGGCATTCCAAGCTTATACCTTTCTCTTAAGAATGATGAGAAAATACAAAAAGTGGGGTTGTTTAGTATATTAGTAAGTATTCCTATTGCAATCATATTTGAATTGGTAGCATTTGGAGACAAAGGGTGGTTTGTTCCAGAGAGCATTGCACCCTATCGCATCTTTAGCTTAATTCCTTTAGAAGATTTTATCTGGATGTTTCTCGTTACTTATACAATCTTGATTTTCTATGAGTCTTTCTGCAATACAAAATTCCAGAAATCTATAGATAATAAGATAAAACTGATGATTTATACACTTTATCCCTTAACATTTTTACTTGTTGCTTTATTTTTTATCAGCCCTTCCTTGCTCAATATTCCTTACTTTTATCTTTGGGCAGGAATTATTCTTTTTCTTATACCAATCATCCTATTTTTGCTTAGATATCCTAGATTATTCAGACCTTTCTTAAAGACTTCCGTATTCTTCTTTTATATTCACCTGCTCTTTGAGATTGTAGGGCTAAAGCTTAATCATTGGACATTTACCGGAGATCATTTTATTGGATGGGTTCCTATATGGGTCTAAGATTTCCCTTAGAAGAAATTGTTTTCGTCATGATCTTAGGAGGTTTTGCCTGTTGTGCGTATTATGAGTTCTTTGCCAATAAAAAGCTATAAAAACCTAAAAAAGTGTAATTGAGTAAGCGACCATAGTTTATCGGTTAGAACGGTTCGTTGCCAACGAGCAAGGTCGGGTTCAATTCCCGATGGTCGCATTCTATATTACGAAGGTCACCGGGAAGCTTGCTGCGGCTGGGTTCTTCATTCACATATAATTTATTTGTTGTTTAATCCAATATTTTATAAATACACGGAAATTAAAATAAAAATGGGAAGAAAGAAGCAGTTCATAAAAATTCCTTCATTGGCTAACATAAAATGCCAGCACTGTGGCAAAAAGAGCAGAAGAAAAGTTCCTGAAGACTCAAGCCCGCCATATTTTGACTGTGACAAATGCGGAAAAAGAACTAGCACCCCAGTTACGTCTTGTTGTATAATATGTGCTTTCACAAATACAAAATGCGTGCCTTCATTGGTTATGGAAGCAAAAAGCAAGGGACTAACCTTCTTAAAAAGACAATAAGTCAAAGAATCTCCATATTATGGAATTTAGATAAAAACATATATTTGTCTTTAACATACAAATTTATTTATAGTTTTAATGCTTTAATTTAATATGGATAAAAAGAGGGCTTTTGTAAGTGGCATCGCTGCGCTTTGTTTTGCAAGCACTTCGTGCAGAAGTATTAAGGAATGCATGCAGACTTTTGAGCAGATGCCTTTGAGGGAACCATCTATTCTTCTTCAACAAGACGGATATTTATCTTATAACCAACATGAGGGAGATCCGACTCCCGGCTGGTATCAAAATAGGAATGGAAGCAATTTTGTCAGTAGAACAAGGGTTGCAGAAGCAGAGCTTCCAATCACTTTTTCAGTAGTTCTAGATAGAGAAAATGAAATGAGTATAACTAATCTTGGACTTTATTTCTTCATCCAGCCTTCTTATGATGCCAGAGCAGCAGCGAGAGTTTTTCATTCATATTTTTCGTTTAAAGACATGACAAAAAAGACAAATGATTACGGGCAGACAGTTTACAGTGTTGAATTTCCATATGCTCTTGAGTTAGGATTTTCGGGCAGCGGGTGGTTTCAATGGAGAAAAAAAGCGCCGAGATTATTTAATAATTCTTCACTTATAAAGGAAGGTCCAATTATTATTCCTCATTCAGAGCTTAAAAAGTACGGCGTAAAATAGTTTTCAAGCATAGATTTATAAATAAATAAATATTTAATGTGATATGCTCTGGTGGATTATAGGAATTATCGCTGTTTTTGCACTAATTATATTTATTTTATACTATAATAGATTTGTCATATTAGAGAATAGAATAGATAATTCACTTGCTCAAATTGATGTGCAGTTGAAAAAACGAGCAGATTTAGTCCCTAATCTTCTTGAGTCTGTAAAGGGATACATGAAACATGAGAGGGCAGTAATAAAAGAAGTTACTGATGCCAGAAAAGCATTAGTTGGGGCTAGGAATCTGCCTGCAAGAGCCAAAGCAGGAGCGGAATTGCAGCACGCTTTATCCGGCCTTTTTGCAATAGCCGAGAATTATCCGAATTTAAAAGCCAATGAAAATTTTCTACACTTACAGCAGGAATTGTCTGCCATTGAGGAGCGCATTGCATATTCAAGGCAGTATTATAATGATTCCATATTGAGCTACAATAATACGGTGGAGTCTTTCCCAGGAGTATTTTTTGCCAGACTTTATGGGAAGAGTGAGAAAAAAATGCTGGAGATTACTGCAGAAGAGAGGGCTCTTCCTAAAGTAAGATTTTAGTTTTATGAATGTTGATGGTGCTTATAAAATTCTCACAAAATATCAGCTATTAAATTTTAATGATGGTCTTGAACGGGTTTTTACTATACAAGAAAGATATGAGAAATTTAGACACAGTATATCAAAACCAAATGAAATAGGTTTAGCAAGAAGAGTTAGAGAAGTATTAGACGCATGTAAGACTATTGAAAATAGCATTCAGATTGAATCTGAAGAGTTATTAAAAGCTAGATTTAATTTAGGGAATGGAAAATATAGTCAAGAGTTTAAGAGAATACTGGATGAAGAAGACAAGAGAATTATTGCTCAAGTAAGCAAACCCTTGCCTCCAGCACCTCACATAGACAATAATTCACTCTTGTCAACTATTTATGAAAGATATAAAGCTAGGACAATTACTCAAAAAAGCAATGCAATAGAAAAAGCCAGTGGTTATAAGCCGGGGGAGATTCATATTTATGCCAGAGGCAATTGGAGAGAGCCTAAATGGAAGCTAAAACAATTCAAACTAAGAGCTTTAGCTTATATTTATTTAGCAAGAAGAGGTTTAATTGATTAAAATATAGCAGAGAACATAAATATTTCCGCTCTTTGTCGTCTGCTAGATAAGGAAAGACTTAAATTTATATATGTAACGATATAATACTAGATATGACGGATAGAATATCATTTCAAGATCAGATAAACTCAAACAAGGCAAAATCTGTTTTTTTGATGTTTGCTATAATTGTTGCTTTTATAATATTAGGGTTTGTGATATCTAAATTCTTGGATCCTTCCTATTTTTTTATAATCATGATAATTTCTATAATCTTCTCACTTTTGTATACGGTGATAAGTTATTATAATGCAGATAAGATTGCTTTGGCTTCTGTCAGGGCAAAGCCAGCTTCACGAGAAGAGCATAAAATGCTTTTTAATTCTGTTGAAAACATGGCTTTGGCTTCTGGACTTCCTGCTCCTAGAATATATGTTATGGATTCAAGCGAGATTAACGCCTTCGCATCTGGAAGAGACCCAAAGCACGCAGTTATATGCGTCACAACTGGGGCGCTTGAAAAACTGAACAAGCAGGAACTTGAAGGAATTATCGCTCATGAGATGGCACATGTTGCCAATTATGATATTAGATTCATGACTCTTACAGCAGTACTTGTAGGAATGGTATCCATTGCAGCAGAAATATTCCTTAGAAGCTTATGGTTTTCAAATAATGATAGAAACAGCAGAGGCAATGCAATTCTTATGATTATAGGGATTTTATTTGCGATTATTGCGCCTATCGCAGCACAATTAGTTTCTCTTGCAATATCAAGAAGGAGAGAATATACTGCTGATGCCACAGGAGTCAAGTTTACTAGATATCCTCCCGGACTTGCAAATGCGTTGAAAAAGATAAAACATGAACATGTTCCGGCGGGAGAGAGCAGAAAATATCCTAAAGCTGTTGCACCGCTTTTTATTTCAGACCCATTCAAAAAGAAATTAACTAATCTATTTTCTACCCACCCTCCTGTAGATGAGAGAATAAGAAGACTTGAACAGATGTAATGTGTTGTCTTTCACAATCTTGTTTATAAACTGAAAAGATAATTTTTATTTATGGTTGATTATGCAATAATAGGCGGAGGTATAATAGGCAATGCTATTGCGCGGGAGCTTTCTTTAAGAGGTGCGGGGGAGATAAATGTTTTAGAGAAAGAGAATTCACTTGCATTGCATTCAAGCGGAAGAAACAGCGGAGTCATACATTCAGGAATAAATCAAAAACCTGGAAGCTTAAAGGCAAAACTTTGCTTATCCGGAAGTTCTATGTTGCGAAATTATTGCGCTGAAAACAAAGTTCCTTATGAAGAATGTGGGACAATTGTGATAGCACGCAATACAGAAGAGAAAGAAAGACTTCATAGACTTCATAAAATGGGAGAAGAGGCAGGAGTTTCAGGATTAAGAATTTTAAGTTCTAAGGAATTAGTCAAGAGAGAGCCATATATAATAGAATCCACTGCTCTTCTTTCTCCTACAGGAGCTATTGTTGACAGCAAATATCTTGTTAGAACAATAGCTAAAGAAGCAGAGAGCAGAGGAGTGAAATATATTTTTAACTGCCAGGTCAGAGACATAAACGATTCTTCAATTATTACTTCATTGGGAAGTGTAAAGAGACCTAAGCATATAATAAATTGCGCTGGGCTGTATGCGGATAATGTTGCCCAGATGATGAGCGAGGCGGATGATTATATGATAGTTCCTTTTAGAGGAGAATATCTGGAAGTTAATGTCCCTATAAACAGCATGGTTTATCAAGTGCCGGATTTTATTCATCCTTTTTTAGGAGTTCATCTTACTAAGACTTTGGAAGGGAAAGTTTTAGCCGGACCAAACGCAATGCTCTCTTTTGGTAGGGAGAGTTATGCAAAAGAATTCAATTTTAATGAGAGCATAGATATGATTACTAAGCCCCATTTCTGGAAGATGATATCAAAAAAGAGTTTCATTAAAACCGCATATCTTAATTCTAAAACTTCATTTTCTTTAGGAAAGTTTCGTGAAGAAGTGGAATCTATAACAAATATATCTATTACTAGAATACAACCTGGAAGAGCAGGAATAAGGGCGCAACTGGTTAATAAAGATGGTGAGATGGTTGATGATTTTAAGATTATATACCGAAATGATGCAACACATATACTAAACGCTGTTTCTCCCGGTTTGACATGCAGTTTAGCTTTTGCTTCATATGTGGCAGGTAAAATACTTAATGAGTAAGATATTGTCTTTATTATGAAAAAAAAGAATTTTGATGAACGATGCTATGCTGTTTTAAGAAAAGTCCCAAAGGGTAAGGTAATAACTTACAAAACAATTGCCAAAGCTATAGGCAGCAATGCATATCGGGCTGTTGGTAACGCTATGAATAGAAACCCATATACTCCGCAAATTCCCTGCCATAGAGCAGTCTGTTCAGATGGACGGGTTGGAGGATTTGCACATGGCACCAAAAAGAAAATTGAAATGTTGGAGAAAGAGGGCATCATAATAAATAATGATAAAATAGACCTAGATGTATATGGTTATAAATCGTTATAATTTTCTTCTATTTGTCAAGAACCCTACACTAAAGTGTAGACGTGCTTGGGTTCTTGAGTACTATCGAGAATCAAATATATCTCTCTGCCAAAGCTGGGAGGTTTTATGAGTATCGGGATTCTCGAAATCTAAAAGAGAGCCTTAATTATTAAGTAATCACAATAACTAAATATTTATATACTTTAATCTTCAGTTAGAAATTATGAAAAATAAGCAAGGAATAAAATTAGAAAGTAAAATTGCTGCAACATCTGGAATTTTAGTAGGCTCGGGATTAGCAGCATTAAGTTGTTATAATCCTGAATTCATTCCAAGTATTTCTTATGGTGCTGCTTCAGGCGCTATTTTTGGCGGTATTATGGGTGGTTTAGGTGGCGGTATTGGTGTTCTTTTCGGTGACGATGGCGATATTGTTGGCGGTGTTGCTGGCGGTGTTGCTGGCGGTATGTTTGGTAGTATTACGGGGTTTATTGGTGGTTCTTTTGGTAGTGCTGATGAAAATGGTTATAATAGTACTCTTGCTGGTGGTATGGTTGGTGCTGCTGTTGGTTGTATTGCAGGTATTGGCTTTGGTAGTATCGTTGGCTGTTTTAGTGGTATTCATGGTGGTGGTTCTGTTGGAATTAGTGGTAAATTAATTAAAAATGTGAGCAAGTTTACTGCACTAACATTAAGTTATGGAATATTATCCTCCGCTTTAGTTTTAGGCGGAGATTACTTAAGAAGAGATACTAATGAAGTTAGAAGTGTTATAATGCCTTCTACTGGAATAAATAATGTTGAAAGCCCTATCTTGCAATCAAAATATGGCGAGAGACGACTATAGGGTTTTTATTTTAGTTCTTTAACAGAAAATTTATAACCTTATTTTTCCTGATTAAAATATGGCAGATTACAAGCATCAATATTATGGGGTTTTTGATGGCTCAAGAGGTAAAAATTACAAAATCAAAAAATGATTATATCACATAAATTCTATCTTCAGCCAACTATTGAAGTTGCAAAGCAGCTTCTCGGTTGCATTCTAGTACATGAAACTGAAGAAGGTTTAATGGCGGGAAAGATTGTTGAAACAGAGGCTTATTTGCAGGATGATCCTGCCTGCCATGCATATCGTGGGCAGACTAAACGCAATGAAACAATGTTTGGGCTTCCTGGGCGAGCATACATATATTTTACTTATGGAATGTATCATTGTTTTAATGTAGTTACTCAACCTAAGGGTGTGGGGGAGGCAGTTCTTATACGCGCATTGGAGCCTTTAAGAGGGATAGACATAATGAAAATAAACAGGAAAATTGAAGACATAAAAAATCTTTGCAGTGGACCGGCAAAACTGGTAATTGCAATGGGGATAGATAAGAACTATAATGGCATTTCTCTTGCTTCTGGAAATCTTACAATACATAAGAGAGAGATTAAGCTGTCTGAAGATAAAATATTTGCCACAACTAGAATTGGAATCTCACGCGGACAGGAGATGCCGTTAAGATTTTATATAAAAAACAATGAATTTATTTCTTCAAAGTAAGCTTTATATAGGTGGATTGCTTTAGAGTAACATCCTTTTCAAAAGATGAAAGGAGGTCTTATGGCAAATACACAAAAAGTATTCGCATTGGTGCTAGGTATTGTTTTAGCTCTTTTAGGCATTCTTGGTTTCATTAGTAACGGTCTTATTGGAGACACGGGTTACTTTGGCACAAACTGGGCTCAAGATATTCTACACCTTATTGCAGGCGCATTTGGTATTTATGCAGGAACCAGCGGCAAGGGATACGGATATAATGCTACAATAGGATGGATAGGAATTATCTTAGGCATTCTCGGGTTTATCCCGTCAATCAACGACCTTCTGTTGCAGTTCTTGAACATTAACACAGAAATAACTGTGTTGCACCTTGCAGTTGGTATAATAGCACTGATAGTTTACTACAGCGCTTCTAAATAAGAGCTAATGAATTTTTCTTTTATTCTTTTTTTTGGTATTATTATTCTTGGAGTTGGCTTGATATGGCTGCTTATACCTCATGCTTTTCATGAACGTGTTGCAGATTCAAGCACTCACTTTTCGCACACCGTTGCAGGATTCGTCATCAGCTTATTTGGAGTTTTAATTCTTCTCTGGGATGAAAGGAAAATTTCTTTGAAAAGATAAGACTTGCAAACAAATATATTTATCAACTCTGTCTTTTTAGTATTAAGATGCAATACAAAGTAAAGATTCTGATGATGGAGCAAGAGACTCATGATGTAAAAAGATTTATTCTTGAAAAATCGGAAGTTTTCTCTTTTGTGCCCGGGCATGCGATGATGCTTGCTATTAATAAGCCGGGAATGGAAAAGCAAAGCCAGCCCTTTACAATGACTTCCTTAAACGATGCCCGCGTTCTTGAATTTACTATCAAAAGATATCCTGAACATAAAGGAGTTACAGATAAATTGCATCAGCTAAATCCTGGCGATGAGCTTATTTTATCAGATATGTTTGGGACCATAAGGTACAGGCGTCCAGGAATTTTTATTGCTGCAGGAGCGGGGGTAACTCCTTTCATTGCAATATTGCGACAGCTTGCAAAAGATAATAAATTGGAAGGCAACACTCTTCTCTTTTCCAACAAGGAACATAAAGATATTATTCTTGAGAGAGAGTTCAAGAATATGCTAAAAGAGAGGTGCATACTTACATTGACGCGGGAAGAAAGAGAAGGATATGAATATGGGCGCATAGACGAGAATTTTATCAAAAAACACGTCATGGACTTTAATCAGGAATTTTATATTTGCGGGCCAGATTCATTTGTTGCAAGCATGAGAGAAATTCTGCAAAAGCTAAAGGCTCCAAGCAGTGAAATTATCTTTGAGAAATAGTTTTTTAAAGAAAGAAATAAGAAGATGTATACGATGCTATTTTTTCTGTCGCGCAGTCTGAATTAAAAGCAAAAAGGAGGAGCTTAGAGAAAAGTGATTTATTCAGTCTATAATCATGTCAGGAACAGAAGAAAAAAGTACCTTAAAGGGCGCGGTAAACACAAGGACTTTTTTATTGCTCAAACTAGGTGTAATATCCCATAGCTCGCTAAGATAGTTTACAGTTTGAGGCTGAGAAGATTGTTCAAACAATCTTCAAGGTGCTCAAGGATTTTTGTTGAACCCTTGACACTTAAAAATACCCCACAGCTTGCTGTGATGGGTTTTTATTTTCCAGATTCAAGCGACACGTGTAGAAGCAACTGACATATGTCAGTAGCTAACCGAAAAATAGTTTGCTGATGATTTCCTGCAAACTATATGAAAAAAGAGGATATCAGAAAAGAA
>JAGVXD010000009.1 GCA_018303945.1 Candidatus Pacearchaeota archaeon | reverse complement strand
ATTCTTTTCTGATATCCTCTTTTTTCATATAGTTTGCAGGAAATCATCAGCAAACTATTTTTCGGTTAGCTACTGACATATGTCAGTTGCTTCTACACCTTGCAGTTTAAGAATAAGCTTTAAATACACTCCTTATCATTAATTATAATGGCTATATTTGAGGTGATTAAAAAGTCTTGGAATGAATACAGGATTCATTTTAAGAACATTTCTTTAATAATGATTCTTCTTGCAGTTATACCTGCACTTATTTTAGGAGGAGTTATTTTAGCTGTCGCCTTCAATAATGGGCTCTGGAATAACGTAGTCTCGTATATGTCTTTAGAGGAATCAAAATCAACAAACAATTTTAATTTGGACTTGGAAGGGCAACAAGCTGAACTTAGCGAGAAAATATGGGATAGTTTTCGTCCAGTGGCTTTGACTGCACTGATATTGCTTGTTCCATATTGGCTTGTCAATGTTTTTGCTATTTTGTGCTTATTTGTCATAGCTTCACATTCAACCAGGCAAAAATTTAGAAATATTCTAAAAGAGTCTAAGAGCAGATATTGGAAGTTTGTCGGAACCTTTGTCTTATTTTTTGCAGTTTTTCTCCTGGCTCTAATATTATCAGTACTGATAATATCCATTTTGTCCAAAATAAGTATAGTTATAGGTATATTGTCTATTTTAATTATATTTTTGTTGATTATATGGGTTTCTATTAAATTTATTCTGACTCCATATTTTCTAGTCTATGAGAAGAGAAAAATACTTGATTCTTACAGTGCAAGCTGGAAGAGTGTTAGAGGTAAGTGGTGGTATATTTTTGCCTCTGTTTTGCTTTTTCTTCTTATTGGCTTAATAATAAAGATATTGGCCGAGCTTATCCTTCTTATTATAGGGATTCCTGTAACTAGTCTGTTTGCATTTGATACACTTAAAGAAATTTTATATTCTCCCGCATTCATAACGTGGACAATAACAAGGCAGGTTATTGAACATATAATTTCTTCAATAGTCATACTGCCACTCTTAATCTTTTTCTCTAAAAACTTGTATAAAGAAATAAAAAATAAATAGGAATCTATAGATTTAAAAAAGCTATTTATCTCTGACTTATCATGGGAAAGTATGGAGAATTTGAAGAAATAATAAATGAGCAGGGAGTGAAAGTCAGTGAAGGAGAAGCTGCTCCTGTGCGCGTCAAACTTCCCCGCGAAGGAGAAGTTTTAGGAATTATTATGCAGCGTCTTGGGGGAAACAGGATGGAAGTGCAGTGCACAGATGGTAAAATACGCAATTGTAGAGTGCCTGGGAGATTTAAGCGCAGTATGTGGCTCCGTCCAAAAGATGTTGTCTTGGTAAAACCATGGTCAGATGATGACAGCAAAGCGGATATCATATTTCACTATCATTCCTCGGCTATAAATCAGCTTAGAAAAAGAGGTCTGCTTAGTAACTTGCAGGAAGGTTTTTAGTCAGCGTAACCTTTAAAACCTCTTATCTATAAAATCTCTCATGAATGAACAATCTCTTGTCTTGATAAAGCCTGATGGAGTGCGCAGAGCTCTTGTAGGTAAGATAATCTCACGATTCGAAGAAGCGGGCTTAAAAATCTTGGCTATGAAGATGCTTGTTGCTGAAAAATTTCTTGCAGAGAACCATTATCAGCTAGATGAAACATGGGCTCAAAACGTATATGCTAAAACTAAAAATTCCTACGAAAAGGACGGAAAGAAATTCCCGTATAAGTCTGCCCTTGAATATGGCAGGACAATTCAGTCTTGGAATATGAAGTTTCTCTGCGAAGGCCCTGTAATCGCCCTGGTCATAGAAGGTCCTCATGCAATAGAAATTATTAGAAAAATGATAGGTTCAACAGAGCCCAGACAAGCACCCCCAGGCACAATTCGTGGAGATTTTGCTGCAATAGAGTCATATGCTGTTGCAGATTCAAAACGCCGGGTCTTGAGAAATCTTACGCATGCTTCAGATTCTCCTGAAAATGCAAGGCGCGAGATAGCTCTTTGGTTCAAGCCGGAAGAAATTCATTCCTATAAAAGCGCTCATGACATTTACCTTGAACACGTAGAAAATAGTAAGAATTAGACTGCGAAGTCTAGAATATTAGAGTTGACTACCAGCAACTTTTAAAACTCTTTACACTTGCTTTTTTTATGCCCCTATAGTTCAGCCCGGATAGAATGGCTCCTTGCGGAGGAGCTGACCGAGGTTCAAATCCTCGTAGGGGCGTTAATACTTTTAGTTGAGCTCTCCGAAGAAGCATTTATCTAAATTTCGGAAACAGAAAAATTTATAAGTAAGGAAATTCTTACTCTGTTATGGAAAATAAAATAATCAAAGTAACCGACAAAGGACAGATTTCTCTACCTGTATGAATGAGGAATTCTCTGAAAATTAAGCAGGGTGATGAGTTATTTATAACTAAAAATGAAGATACAATTGTAATAAAGTAAATTAAGAAAACCCCTCTTCTGCTAGGTTTAATTCTCTAGTAATCTTAACTTTTGCCTTACCTGCCTTAATTATCTTGGCATTTTGCCTCTTGCCACTTCCCACTCATCTCAACCAATAAGAACACGGTTTAATCGCTTCTCAGCCCCTTTTACACCTTTGTGCATACATAGTCGGTTCTGATAGTTTCTTCCTATTAACTTCTCTTAGATACCTTTTCCTTTCCTCTTGGCGCTTTTCCATTTTTTGTCTTTGTATACCCTAGAGTTAAACATGTAAGCTTTGCCTTGCAGGTCGGACGTGGGTTGCCTCGTTCCTAGGCGTTATGTTAGCAAAATTTTTACATTCTCCCCACATCTCTCAAGATAAATATTATTTCTTCTTAATATTGTCGGCAAAAAGAAAGACTAATGATATGGCTAGCCAAAATACAACTTTCAGCCAGCTTCTAGTCTGTATAGATTCTATAACTGCAACCCCGAAAAACAATGCAAATACTGTGAAGTTCATTCCCAATTTTAGTCTTGTCATACGAATCTTATTAAACAAAGTGTCAGCGCGCTGTCTTTGGGATCGAGTGCGCTGACCATGATAGTGAAGGTGAAAGTGATAAAAATAATGATAATTTGGCATTATTAAACCTTGCTATAGTCAAGGACTTTAATAATTGAACAGTTAGTCGTTGGCTATCAAGAGAAAGACTTATGTCTTTCACTATATATTTAGATTCTGAAAAAGATATATTCTACTTCATATTTTTTTATATATTCAGAGACATAATAAATTGAAAAGTTATGCCTTGACGACTTCAGAAACTATGTTTCTGACACCTGTCAAGAATTGGAAATTCTTGAAGTCAAGGGAAAGATTTATGTCTTTCATTATAATTGCTATTTAATAAATAAAAAAATGTCAAAAGTAAAGAACTTAGTTATTATTGCTTCACTAGTTTTAAGCTCCGGTTGTGGAACATTGGAAAGAACTTATAATGAAACAAAAATAGGGATAAAATCCTACACTGAAGAGATTAAAGACGGCGAGCAGAGAGGAATACCTCCATTAAGTATTGAAGAGCTAATATTTGTCAATCGCTATCTTAACTCTTCCCGCAATGAAAGAAGAAGATTGTCTGAAGAGGCAGAAATACCTTATGTAGAAAGCTCTCCTCCGCCTTTCCCAAGAATGCGCAGAATATACCATGAATTAAAGAAAAAGAACAAGCTTCCTTAGGATTATTTCTTTCCGGATAAAAACAAGCGCAATGCATCCATGACTTTTTTCTGCTCTAATGGTACAAACTTAAGAGCTCCGGCTTGATGATGTCCTCCGCCTTCAGCAAAAGTCTCCGGAACATTATTTTGTAAGTAAGCAAGAAAATCATGGACTGAAAATTTGGATTCTTCTGTTGCTCTTATGGTTATAGCGTCGCTAAGCAAACCTATAGTTACTACATTTTTCTCTCCTTTCTCTTGTAGGTTATCATGTATTAATCCTACCACCTTCCCAGGTTTTGGATAAGCTCCCCTTGAAAAAGAATCTTCTATTGATAGAACTTGTAGTACTGTCGCCCCTATTTTCTCACGTTTGACCGCTGACTGGGCTATAGTTATTCCCCTCTTCTCAAGCATCCTTATATGTGGGACTATAAGATTTACTAATGCCTTCTGTTTTTCAACTGGATCACCAAAAGTTACTTCTATGTACTCGCGAGCCTCCATAAAACGGAGTTTGGTGCTTATGAAATCTATTAAAGCTGCCAAGTCATACAAAAGCTCTTTGCTGTATCCTTTCTTCTCGGCTAGCTTAAGATAAGCGTTCATTGCATCAGGATTATTAATTCTGTCGGCAAATCCTGCTAGTGCTGGAATATATTCAGAAACTGCAGAAGACTCTGGATTAATGAATCGTGCAAGCTCACTGCATAGCATTCCTGCCGAGAATGTTCTTCCATCCTCCCCCACTAAGAATGGATTGATATGAGCTAAAACTTCAGGTGAAATTAAATCTTTCTCAAAATAATGATGGTCAACAACTATAAAGTCCATCCCATGAATCTTACCCTGTTTAATTCCCATTAAATCTTCCGCGCCGGAACCATTATCAACTATTACGACTAAGGGCATCTTGTTTGAGAACTTTGCGGCATCAGCCAGAGAATGTGCGGCGTCTTTTATTGAGTCCTCTATTTCATAAAAAGGTGCGGCGCAGGGAGCACGAGTATAAAACTCCCAGGGGGCTTTTCCTCCTCCATGTTGTTTAATGATTAAAGGCAATATTGCTCTTTCAAGAGAGTATCCTGCGCTGTATCCATCGCAGTCGTTGTGATGTCTGACAATTATTGGTCTGCTTTTTATTATTGCATATCTTATCTCTACAGCCGCTTTTATGAAAGAATCTCTTAATTTATCCAGAATTCCACTCTTAATTAAAAATTGCGGCGGAGTAATCTCTGCACTCTTTCTCTCTATAGATTCAATGCTTGATTTGACTCTCTTCGCCTCATCTCCTTGTAATTTTTGTATCTTATTAATCTCTCCTTCAAGGCTCCCCTGAAATTCTTTTATTCTTGCACTGGCTCTTATAACGTCCCCTTCATTTATCATAGGATAGGCGCGTACTCCTGGCCCTTCAAATCCTTTTAGAACAAGAGTTCCTGTGCCGTCGCCTACAGAAAATAAAGTAGGTCCGGAAGTTTGCATTACTCTGTCTACTACTCCCATGATAGAAACTGCCTTGCCATCGCTTTTTTTAAGGCTAATCGAATTAATTGAATTTTCCATAACAAAAATTATCTTTCTCTCAATGCGCTAATAAATCGCAAAGTTCATTTAAAAAGATTTGGGTTACTCTTCTTCGTCCTTTACGCCCTTCTCCGTGACAAAAAAAACAGTCTCGTTGTCAGGCAAATTTGGAGAATCAATAAGCTTGGCAACTCTACTTCCTTGTTTTCCGCGTCTAAGATACATTCTAAATGTGCTTGCATGTCCTAATATGTTGCCCCCGATTGGAGTAGTTGGATCCCCGAACATCATTCCCGGATTAGCCATTACTTGATTGGTCAAATAAACAGCAAGATTATGCTGTTCAGCCATCTTCATAAGATTATGCAAATATCTATTAAGTTTTTGCTGCCTGTCAGCAAGCTGTCCCCTTCCAGCAAACTCTGCCCTAAAATGAGCCGTTAAGGAATCTATAATAACTAGTCGAATGGGTTCACCTTCTTTAATCAGCTCATTTATTTTGTCTATTAAAAGAATCTGGTGGTCTGAATTAAATGCCCTTGCAACTAAAATATTCTTTAATACTTTTTCAGGATTTGCACCCATTCCTTCAGCAATCTGCCTTATTCTCTCTGGCCTGAAA
Source organism: Candidatus Pacearchaeota archaeon (assembly GCA_018303945.1). GTDB lineage: Archaea > Nanobdellota > Nanobdellia > Pacearchaeales > GW2011-AR1 > JAGVXD01. The sequence continues at coordinate 26,667 of JAGVXD010000009.1, read as the reverse complement.
GTGCCTTCTGTATCAATGACTACTGCTTTGCCGTTTGCACCCCCTTGTTCCTTAGGCAGTTGGGCATTCACAGCCAAAGTAAATCCTAATTGGCTCTTTCCGGAGCCAAAGGCGCCATATGCTTCAGTCAGAGCTTTAGTTTCTATACCTCTTCCTCCCAGAAGCCCATTTAAATTCTTTGAACCTGTTGTGATATATAAAACATCTTCTCTTTTTTTTGCAAATTCTATGCCATCGCTAAAGCCAAGTTTCATCATCCCTCTTGAGGCTTGAATTGCTTTTCTTGCTACAGCCTCCCCTACTCCTGCTAATTCAGATAAAGCTGAAGGAGACATAACTGCCAGCCCCATTAAATCATATATTCCTGCGGCTTCAAGCTTCGCTGCAATTCCAGGACCTATTCCCGGAATGTCAGTTAAAGTTGCATCTTTTTCGGTTTCCTCATCAACTTTATCCTTTTTTGAGGTTTTTTCATCATCGTTTTTTGCCATCTTTTATAAAAAAGCTCCGTCTTTATAAACATTATAGCAATCTAGAGGCTAGATTAACCTGGAAAGTCTTAAAATGAATATTGCGATAGCTAAACAAACTGCAATAAAAAGTATTTTTTCAACTCTCCCGCCTGTAAGCATATTCCCCCGCGCTACTCTCCCCTTAGGCCACCAAATCTGAATTCCTTCTATTGTTAAACTATCACTGAATAAATGAAGACCATAACCTATGAAAAAAGGAAGGACTAAAAAGGGGGAAAAAGCGGCAAAAATAAAGCTTACTAATAAGCAAAAAGTCAAGCTATGAAGCATCCCCCTGTGTTTGACAAACCATTGCATTGGCCTGAATATCCAGTATTTTCCAAGATAAGAGTGCATACTGTCAATATCTGGAAGCAAACTCGCTAATAATATAATTGGAATGAAAGATATCTTATGAGTCACATAAGGTAGCAAAATAACTCCTGCCAATGCTCCCAAAGCAAGATGTGTGCGCATCATCATGCCTCAAAAAATACAATCTTGAATTTAAAGATATGCCTCTCACAAAAAATCACAAACGCGAATTCATCTCATTCAGGATTTTCTCAGGCTCAACTTCCTGAATTAACTCTATAGTAAATTCAGTGGTATTGTAAAGAGAATTCGTGCGTATGTTTCCGGAAAAGATTTTCTCATCGCCTAAAAGAGAGTTCTTTTTTTCATTGAAAAGCTCAAGTGAAAAAACCTCCTCCTGATTAAGCCCTAGTTTTAGTATTTGCTCTCCAAATATGACACTCCTTAATGAGCCAGTTCCGTCATCAATGACTAAATTAAGCAATGCGCGGCGTTGTGGCTCTACTTTTCCATGCGCATTGCACTGCTGTTCAACAACTTTTTTTCCGCATTGAGGACAAACTTCAAAATATCTTGGCTCAAAAACCTGTACAATGAAAGCACGGGATTGAAGTTTCTGTCCTGGTTGCGCATCTTTTAGACTTTTCTCATGAAATACTGTTTCAGTCACAGCATTGACAAACTTCTCATTGCTGGATTTCAAATCTCCAAAAGCGGAAAGATGAAGCTCTCCATTTCTCATCATTGCATTTGAAATCTCTACGGAATCTCCTTGTTTAAACTCCTCTGCCTCAAGAAGAGAAATGTGGTGAGCATCCCAGAGAACAACGCGTATGTTTCCACTGTCATCTGCTAAAACAAAATTCGCTACCTTTCCCTCCCTCCCATTTTTAGAATATGACCTGACTGGAAAAAGGCGCACAATCTTTCCGCATACGTGCGCTCTCTTCATGGAAGGAAGCAATTCGGCTATTTTCAGTCTTTCTTTCTCAAGATTAACTCCTAATTCAGCTCCCACAATTTGAGCTGCCCCTTCCTTAGAAACCAATCCCGATAATTTGGCTCTTTTGGCTTCAACCTTTCTCTCTATATCATCAGAAGAAACTCCAGCAGATTGAGCAATTCTCTCGACAAGACGCGAATAACTATCCATTACTTTTTTATGTGCTTACCCTTTAAAAGAATTGCTATGATTGCTCATCAGAAGAAAAGTTATATTTTATTCTGCCTTCCTTTCCGGTAAAAACTTAATCCGTTCTCCAATATGTGAATTCTCCATAAAATGAATTTCCTGTAAAAATCCTTCACCCTGCCTAAAAAGGTTTATATATCTAAATATCTAGGTAAAATCATTAAAGGGATGAAAGGAGGTCACAAAATATGGCAAACTGGGGTGGATGGGTAGCACTCGTTGGAGGAATAATCGCAGGTATCGGTCAATGGTATCCTGATGCATTTTTACCTGTCATCGGAGGAATTATAGCTATCATTGGAGCTATTGGCGCACTTGCAGCCAAGTAAGGATAAGGCCTTCATTTATTTTTGTTTTAAATTATAATCTGCTCCTATAAGGTCAGGAGCTTTTTTATTATAGACATGACTTTAATATTGATATGGATAACTGCATTTCTTAGATGACAATAATAGGCAGTTATCTATAATTCTGTAAGATATATTGAATTTACCGGGAATTATTTCTGGACATGTCAAGAACGCTACACTAAAGTATAGGGTGTGCTTGAGTTCTTGAGCACTATCGAGAATCAAATATATCTCCCTGCTAAAGCGAGGAGGTTTTATGAATATCGGGATTCTCGAAGTCTAAAAATCAAACGTGAGTTTTATATACCTTATTTTCCACTCCAATATATGGCTACTGTAGTAATAATTGTCAAGATTATGCCTGATTCCCCGGAAGCGGATCTTTCTCTTATAAGCGATGAAGCACAGAAATCTCTCTCCCTGGAAGGGGCTAAAAACATCTCTTTTGAAGAAAGACCCATAGCGTTCGGTCTTAAGGCTCTTGTGATGAAAACAGACATGCCGGAAGAAAAAGGAACAGACATTGTAGAATCAAAGCTTTCAGCAATCCCCCATGTATCTTCAGTCACAATTGAAGATTACCGCAGAGCTTTCGGTTAAAGTTACGGATACAAAGAATTCTCCATAATTATGCTCTTCTCATTTTATTATCTTGAATGATGGCATATCTTCCAAACTTCGGCTATATTTGAAATCTATGAATTTAAAGTTTCTTTCTCAATTTTACAAATGGCTTTAGAAATTATTTCGGAATAAAATATACTGTGCTTGTAATCAAAATGTTTAAATAGTTAAACATTATAATATATTATAATAGATATGGAAACTATAACAAAACAAACTAGGGAAGTTGGAACTTCGGCAGGAGTTTTATTACCTAGAAGCTGGTTAAACAAACAAGTAGTTGTAACTCTTTTCGAACCATCAAAAGAGAAAATTCTTCAAGATATTATAAGTTGCTTATTCGAGCATGATCTAAATGAAGAAGTAAGGGGCATTTATCTTTATGGTAGTTATGCAAGAGGAGATTTTAACTTTAATAGCGATATAGATATCTTGATTATCACACAAAATACAAATAAACTTGTCAATTATAATAATTATGAGATCCTCCTAGTCTCAGAAAGTTCTTTTTCAAAAAACTTACCGAATAACCTGAATTATCTAAGCCTTTTAAAAGAAATGAAAGTTATTTTAAATAAAGAATTAATTGAAAAATATAAAATCAAAAAGCACAATTTCAATATTAAAAAAAACCTCTCGGAGATTGCAGGAGTTTTTAAAATAAATCAAGATTCTATAAACATGTGCATAGATAATAATTTAAATCTCCCTGATGGGGTTGTTTATTCTGTTGTCTTGAGATTAAGAGAATTATATCTTATGAAGTGCCTTCTTTCTAAAAAGAGCTATTCTAAAAAAGATTTTTTAGAATCAATTGGAGATAAAGCTTATACAGCTTATCTTAGAATAAAAAGAAATGAGAAAGAATTAAATAATCTTTCTCCCAATGAATTAATAAACGCAATTGAATTGTCTAAAAAATGGTTAAAAGAATTAAAAAAGCAGAAAAAGGGATTGAAAGTTTAAAAAAGCAAATAGAAGAACATTTTGAAAAAATTGAAGTAGACATTAAAGAAAATAATACTGATAGAGGAAGATATCACTTTAAAGAAATAGATAAAAGCTTATTAGCAGCATTAGAAATTAAAATCAAGATTTTAGGAATAGAAGATGATAAATTGGTTCAATCATACAGAGAAAGATTAGAAAAATTAAGAAAAAGTCTGGATTCAGGTGAATTTGTGTAAATAAATTAATAGTTCTTCTAGAGAAGAATAATAACATTTTAAATTCTTTAGTTCTTAAAATCCTTATGAGCTTGTCAAGAACTCCTTACACGCTCCCAGCTTTAGTTCGGAGTTCTTGAAGTCATAGGAAAGACATACTATTTTGTTCAATTACAGAGACCTCAAGAACCTTGTGTTCTTGATGAATGCGTACAAAGTTAGCTACAACCTACGCAGTTCTCTATATCTAAAAACTCCCCCTTAAGCTACAATGCAGTCTTTTCCATAGAATAATATATAAACCTTTTTACTTTGCCTATAAAATGGCTCTCACTCCGGAACAAGTTGAGGAATTAAAATCTCAATTAAGGAAACAAGTGCAGAACTTGCCAGAAGAGCAAAAAAACGCAGCTCTTGGGCAGATTGAATCAATGTCTGCAGAATCCCTTGAAATTATGCTTCACCAGCAGCAGGAAAAGATGCCTTCAAGAAGAGAAAACCCCTCCAAGACTATCTTTCGGATGATTGTAGATAAAGACATTGAAACTATAACGGTTGGAGAAAATAAAGAATCTATTGCTGTTCTCGACATAAATCCCATCTCTAGAGGGCATTCTTTGATAATACCTAAGAAAGTAGTAATTGAAAAAGATAAAATGCCTCTTTCGGCTTTTTCTCTTGCAAAAAAACTCTCTCAACAGTTTAAATTAAAGCTTAAATGTTCATCTTCAGAAATCCGGATAGAAAAAAAATTCGGGGAGAATGTCGTCCATGTAATTCCGGTTTATGACAAGCCGGTTTCTCTTGAATCTCCAAGACAAAAATCATCCCAAGAAGAATTAAATGAAGTAGCTCGGCTTGTCAAGCCTAAAGAAAAGATAATTAGAATAAGGCAAAGAGTTCAGAAAGAAAAGAAAATTTTCCATTTCCCAAGAAGAATACCATAACTAATAAAATGTAAGCAATTAAAAAGGCTGGAACGAAAGGTATTCCTGTCTTTATAACTACTTTCTTTCCCGCCTTTCTTATCAGTTTTATATCATCAATACTTAGCCCGTGTACTCTTGCTAAAATAACCTTATTTCTGGCTTTTAAATTGCCAGTTAGCCAATCACCCTCCCGTAAATCTTTAGGATTTGTTAATTTGCGCATGCATATCTCATCTACCGCCTGCAAATAAGCATGCAGGAAAGGAACTAGAAAAATAAAAATGCTTCCTGCAATCCAAAGTATCCATGATTCTGCTGCAAAAATAAAAATTATGCTTAAGATACTTGTTAATATAAAAAGTTTCCTTACTTCCTTTAATACTTTTATCGCTTTCCTTTTTACTTTATTTCTTTCTGGATAAGCTAAAATCAAGCTATATCCTATAGTGTAAACTGCGCCTGCGAGAGCAAGAAGAAGTAAAAAGCCCAGCCCCCATATCACTAGGCTAAAAAAGTTTGTGTATGGCAGAGTCGCTCCTACCCCCATTAATAATTTAGCGTCTCCTCCTGCAAAAACTCTCCCATAATAAAATGCATGGGCAAGACCTATAAAGATGGCAAGACCTATAAGCCCTATAATAAAATAAGATAAATCATTATAAAAGCTTGCAAAAAATGCCCTGTAAGCAAGTGCTGAAGCTATCAGGGAAAAAGTAATCCAGTTTGCCACTTCGCGCATCTTTATGTCTTGTATAGTTGCAATTGCAACCCACGCCATGCCTATGCCGAAAAGAAAGTATTCTGGTTGCATGAATAAACTAAAAAGAGAATATTTATTAAGCTTCGTATCTCTTATCAGTTATGGGGGGTGATTCGACATTGCTTTTGCGACGCATAGTTTTTAGTCTTACAGTTCTTCTCCTTTTAGTGCTTTCTTATTTCCTTGTAAAGCCATTTCTTGTTGCTCTGGTCTCTGCTTTCATTCTGGCTTACATTGTGCATCCGCTCCATAAAAAAATATCCCATGCAACAGGTGAAAAAATAGCGGCTATTCTCTCCGTGATACTTGCTTTGGTAGTTATCTTAATACCTGTTGTCCTCATTACCGGAGAACTTACTAGGCAGGCATATCATGTTCTTGAAGAGCAGGATGTAGCTTCATTGTTTGACGATGTATCAAATCATCCTCTTTTGGAAAAACTGAATATAAATGTGGAGCAAGTCCGCCAGAGAGCAATTGCCTCGCTGATAAATGAATTTACCAGCTTCCTTGGTCAGATACCTGCTCTTCTTATTTCAATGTTGATTATTATATTTGGAATGTACTATATCTTGATAAATTGGGAAAAACTGGCTGTGGCATTAAAGAATTATCTTCCATTTGAGGAAAAAGATAAAGTCTCTTCTGAAATTGGGAAAACGAGCAGAAAATTGATGTATGGAATAGTCTTTGTGGCTTTGATAGAATTTGTAGTTGGCGTTATAGGATTTTATCTGGTTGGCGTAAAAGCATATATTCTTCTTCCCGCTCTGATTTTTCTCTTTGCATTTATTCCCGGTCTCGGACCTGTTCTTGTTTGGGGCCCTCTGGCAATATTTTACATTGCCCTTCAGGATTACCCTACTGGAATAGGAGTTATAATTGTAGGTTTAATAATAAGTCTTGTAATAGAGATATTGCTAAGAAATAAATTAGTAGGTTCAAGCACTGGCATAAATCCTCTTGTTATGCTTATCGGAATAATAGGTGGGATGACTATATTCGGTCTTTTTGGATTTATTATCGGACCTTTAATACTTGTATATACCTTAAAATTAATTCAGCAGACTGTTAGCCACGGCTAAGTCTTTACTGATGTGTTCCGTACTCTTGAGCTTCCGCCCCGTTTATACTTATTATATCGGGCTTTGGCTCTTTTATCGCTTTTACTTTTCCTTCTTTCAGGATATCCATAATCCATAAAATACTCTGGAAATTATATTTTATAAATCCACCGTCTTGTTATTGCTCAAACTGGATGCACTCGCTATGATAGTTTACAGTTTGAGGCTGAGAAGATTGTTCAAAAAATCTTCGAGATGCTCAAGGATTTTTGTTAAATCCTTGACACTTAAAAATCCCCCCATCTTGCTGTAATTGGGATTTTTATTCCACTAACTGCAGCTTAAGTTTGTGGTCTTTCTTCTTCAAACTTATTAATATCGCTATCAGCACAACCGCTATAAATCCTGCTGTGCTCGCAATTACATTAATAAGAAATTCCAAGCTTGCTGGTAAAGAATACAATGGTATCATATCATTGTACACTAGAAATGTGATTATGCCCCAAACAGCAAACAGCCCCATTATTATCCCAAATTTAGACTCTCTCCCCGCTAAAAACTTAATAACTATTCCGATAATAAGAAGGAAAGCTATAGCGATAATCCAATCAAGTATTGTTGAATTAGAATAAAACTCCAGATATCCCTGTATAAGCAAAGCATAGCTTATTATAAGTGACAATGCAACAGAAAGAATTATTGACACCCTTTTCTCATTATGAAATGCTTTTTCTGAAGCAAAAAAGATGATGACAAAAAATACTATAAATGCAAGCGCAAACCTTGTCCATTCATTATACAAAAGCTCTTGAGGCGACCACATCCCCCCAAATCCCCCGTAAGGTCCATAAGCAGATGCAAAATTAAACAAAAAGCTTATTGAGATAAATAAAAGCAGAAAAAGCTTTCGCATGTTGCCTCAAACACTCTGTAGTGCGATGGTTCTTCTTCCAAACCCGTGTACAGAAGCAATTAAAATAAGTCCTGTAACAAAGAGGACTAAGCCTAATATATTAAAGGCATTTATAAAACTGCCCGACAAAGCTTCAAACATGACCATCTGCACTCCAACGGCTGGCAATAATAACAAAACTCCTATAATCATGGTTAATATGCCTAGAAAGATAAATCTTGCTTTCATAGCGGAAAAGAATAACATTAAAAGTCCTATTACAATTATGATTGATTCCAATGCTGGAGACCTAAACACTTCTCCAAATCCTGGAATTCCCTGCATAAAATCAAACCATACTCCAATAGCTGCAAGAATTAAAAATGCGCCGAAAATATAATTAACAAGTCTATCGTACAATGGTAAATTACGAACGGGTCTTGGTGGCATATCTTATTCATATAACCTTTATTTATAAACCTTTCTGTCTGTAAAAAACAAAAACGCCTTCTTTCCGACGATAAAATACAATCGTGAATGAAAAATCCTCTCATTCGCTTCGCAGCAAGCTGTGGGGGGTATAAGACCCATTTGGAGCAATAAAAAAATAAGGGTGTATTGCATATCTTAGCTTATAGATAGGTTATAGAATTTCTATTTATAGAAAATAACGAAAAATTCCGGAAAGTTAATTTCCTGATTGGGCTTGAGCTCGTACTTCTTCCTCGCCGGCTACCTTGTTTGAATTATCCGTCGTTAAAAGTTCTTCTGTTCTTGCAGAAGAATCTGGAGTTACACAACAAATACTTCCGCTTGTGCCAGTCTGTTGAAATCCTTCATTGTAAGACTTGCTTCCTTTTACTGCTCTGCACTCTGCAGGAGTCTTGTACTGACCTCCGAGAGTAGAACATGTTATCCATTCTGTGCATAGTTTATCTTCAACCATTGTTTCATCATCTGCTTTTCCTGATTTTACTAAGTTTACGCATTGTTGCCTTGCCACCAATCCAATGCTGGTCGTACACTCAAACGAAGGAGCCGCCAGCGCTTCAACATTGCGTTGAATTGCGGGATTCCTGCACGTTACATATTGATTTTTTCCAAACAAGTTTGTTTCTGTTGGAGTGTCACAGTAAGAAGCAATATAATTGCTTTTGCTTGCCTGAACGCAAGTCTGTACTTTAACTTCTAGTGCCTGCGCTCCAAAACTATCAAAGAAATTTCTTACAGGAGCAAAGAACTTTACAAGAACAATTATAAGTATGACCAAAACAGCAATTGCAATAACTATGCCTGTGATTGCTCCCCCCGGACTGCTGTCCGCCCCTCTCTTATTCATCACCATATTGGAGAACACAAGTAGCTTGTATTTATAAACCTTACTCTTAATTGTCAAATTCCAGAATAATTTCCGTGTTTCTTATATATTTATTAAATCCTGATTTAGATTCAATAATCACGTCGGGAACAGACAAAATATGCTTGTCTCCTTTTGATGTAAAGCTAAATTCTCCGACTTGTATTAATTCATAAAACTGTTTTGCTCCTGCAATTGGAACTGCCCTTTCTTGCATAATCTGCTGGAAATTTGTTTTTATATCTCCTCCTCTTTGTATGCTAATCTCTCCTGCAATTCGGGACTCCTCTATTATATATCTGTAAGTAAATCCTACCTCATCTCTCATTGCAGAATATTCTGCGTCTTTTTTTAAATATGAGTTGTCAAAAGACATGAAAGCGATAAGCGCAAATAACGCTGCGCTGAATGCCAAAGCAACTAAAACGCTCATTGCTATATCCCCAAGTTTATTCATTTTCCCCCTCCAGACATTTTCCATAATATATTTCAAATCCATGAACAACTATTTCACCTTGGGGATATTCTTGTTTCTGACTGTTTTTAACATTCATGGATAAAGATAATCTTTCACTTTTCTTCTCATACTCCTTTATATTGCCTATGGGAACCCTTCTTGCCTCTCCGTTCTCACTTCGTATAAAAAGGCTAAAGACCTGATTTCTCAGGAGAGAATAATCTGAATAGTCGCTAGCCCGTAATGGTAATGTATGTGCGATAAACAAACAGCTTGGCTTTCCTGCGAATCTTATTTTGTTGTCATCTTTAGCCCACCCTTCAATGCCCTTTAATAAAATATCAAGTCGTCTCTCTCCACTGCTCTGCGCTCCCGCATCCATTGCATCTGCGGAAGCAGTATATTTATTTGAGATATATTGCTCGCTGCTCTCCAATATCATATATAAAATAGTGACTTCCCTTCCTTCAAAATTAATGTGTTCAAAAAAGATACTGCTTCCGCTCGGACGCGAACCTTCATTAATTTTATTGGCTCCCTGCAATTTAGCAAGACTTAATGATAAGACTATGAAAGCCCCCATGATAAGCACAATAAAAATAAAAGCGAAAAATCCTGTTGTGAACTTGCCCAGCACTCCCCGTTTCATTTTCCACTCTCCTTGACTCTTTGTCCTATTCCTGTGATAATTTCATATTTCATCTCTTCATGAGAAACAAAACCTGAAGTGCACTGCGGATAATATTTATTCTTCCCTTTTAAGTCGCACGCTTCAAAATTGCTTCCGGATTGAAATAAAACTTTTCCTTTTTCACATTCAATAGAGCATATCTTAATTATGAATTTAAGTGGGTCGTCTTGCATTATTTCCTTATTTAGTTCGCATTCATCTGTAAAAGTGCCATTCTTCCAATCTATATCCTTTTCAGACAAGCAAAGCTGAATCTGTCTGTTTATTATAGAAGCCCCGTTTGCTCTCAAGTCAATTCCTTCTCCGTAAAAAATTGAGACTCCCAGTGCAATTCCTCCGGCAATAATAAAGACTAAAAAAAGAAAATAAACCACCATTGTCTGATTTCCTGCGTTCTCCCCTTTCTTATTCATTTTTTGCTCCCGGAACTTTTCTCTCTACAATTTTAAATGTGAAAAGCGCCTTTGAAGCCCCAAGTTCGCTCTTTATACTACCTACCCCTACATTGTTGAGATAATGGTATTCGCTTGCCCCCTTTGACCTTAGCTTGACTATCACTTTCTGTGAAGCTCCATCAATTCTTATGATTGATTCATAGTCAGTATATTTATTTTTAGAAGCTATTTTAGTAAGATGATTTATGTCTAATGTGATTTCATCCCCGGGACTGCCCTGCTCAATAAAATTTGCAATTTCCTGCGCGTAAAAACTCTCCCATACTGCCGCGCCATTATGCTGTCTGCTTATCCATCCATAAATCAAAACAGCAACTAAAAGAGCAATAAACAGGTATATGGTGGCATCATGAAGTATTGTGCCTCTTTTTCTGTAAATCAAAAAGTCCTTGTGTTTACCGCACCCTAAAGGGCGCAGTTTGTTTGGGACTTTTGGATGCAGAAAAAACCTCTGCGTTTTTTCTGAACAGAAAATCCGAAGGATTTTCTTGTGCTCAAAGTGTCCCACGCACTGAAGTGCGTGGTTTGTCAGACACTTTAACATTATATTTAAGCGCAAAGTTTTCCCTCCAATTCATCCAAAATGCATTCAGTGCATTCTCCTGAAAATAAGAGCGACTCTCCATCGCGTGCAACATTTAATTCTATAAGTGGTTTGTCTAAAATGACAAATGGACATTCTACCCCGATAATTCTCTGAAAGTCTGGGCTTGTTGGATCAATTGGTCTCAAAGGAGCTTCAGAAAGTGGCTTTGCTGTCCGCATTGACATTTTAGAGCTTATTTTTATTTCATCAAAATTGAATTTCCTGCACACGCTTCTCTCTGAACTCTCGCAGTTAAAATCATCTTTAGGGCATATACACACGCAGCTCCCAATGCACCTTGAAGGTTTATCTCTTGTGTTTGCCCCCCATGCCCGTATATACCATTTGCATTCTTCAGAACGACCATCACATGGCTCTTGAATGGTTATCTTCGTCTCCTGTCCGCTCTTTATGCTCTCGCTCTTTTTTTCTAACAAATCTATATTTTTCTGGGATAATTCAAATTCTCCCGCAGTTATTGCTTTGTAAACCATTGCTGCCCCAAAACCCAAAGCTATAAGAGAAATCACGGCTATGAATATTCCAAGTGCATTGTCTCCGAAAAAATTTCCTTTTTTATTCATGGCTTGCTCTCTATGTAATCGCATAATTCATTTATAGCATTCGCCTTGTAAGGAAGCACTACAACTGTCGAGCATCCCCCGCTTCCTGCAATATTTTCGCTTTCTCCTCCGGGCACAGTAATCCTGTCGCATTTTCCTGCTGCTGCTGCGCGTCCTGCATGAACATTCATTATTACAATACTTGCTTGCCATGCTGCTGTCCCCCCCAACACTACTGCGCTCGCAACAGGATTCCTAATTGCTCGGCTTGCCCCGGAAACAGCTATTGATGCAACGGACCTCGGAAATAAGAAATAAGCTGTGCCTGCAATTATTCCTCCGCTCTTGAATATATTCCCAAAAGCTTCCTGATAGTTTGGGGGCTTTATCTGCATGAACAAAACTGCGCTTTCCGGCTCATTTCCTTCAAGCTCAACAATTCCAACAGGGCGCTTATCACTGCTCTGTTCTCTGTAAACTTCATTTGCCGTACCTACTCTTGCGTATGAAGAAGCGCTCTTGTCTGTGAAAGCCTGAAGATAAGTTAACGAGCTTCCAGGAGCTTGATGGCTTGTCAAGTACTTGCTTAAATTTATATTCTCCAAAATAATTTCTGCTTGCTCACTATCCAAAGCTACGCGGGCGCACAAAACACATGCGCTTGAAGCTTCCTTGAATCCTGTCTTCGTTGAAAGGGAAGTAACTATATCTCTTTTTCCCTCACCCATTAATTTCCAGCATTGATACATTTCTTCAGCCAAAGTCTTTTCCATTATCTCTCTAGCTTTTCCTGCATCGCTTCCCAAATTAACAACTTGTTTTTTCTCTCCTGCAAAAGATTCTGAACAATCTCCCTTCTCCCGCAGGCATATTTTTCTTGTCGTGCATTGCAAAGGCACATACTGCTTTGCTGCATCAATTGAAGTAGCTCTGGTTATTACTGACAATTCACATGACCTTTCTTCGTAGGATATTGCATCAAATAATCTATATAAGAAAAAAGCGATGACTAAAAAGCCTATAATGGATAATATCCAATACATAGTTTCCTTCTCTATTTGTCCCCTCTTTTCCATGCCAATCAATAAGTTTTGGTATTTATAACTCTTAGCTTGCTCAAGAGCCCCATACCCTCCATACAATAAAAAAAGTAAGTATCAGGAGAAGAAAAACAAACCATTCTATGTTATCAATTACAAATTCAGGCAGTGCTTCTCCTCGTTTGCATAATCTTTTCATTAATCATTCCCTCTGCATGCCCCGTTGCTTGGAGCTCCCTTGTTCAGTGCTATCACTAGGCTTCCACCTTCTTTTCTTGCACAAGTATTAAAAGAAGAGTCTTTCATTATTCCCACTTCGCTGTTAGGCTTCCTGTATGGGATGCTTATTGGTTCGCTTAAAACAGAGTCTCTCCATATTATTATATTCTTGGCTAACTTACTCTCATCTAAACTCATTCTTTTAACTTTTGTATAATATTCTGCTTTGTTTGTCCTGACAAAAATAATTCCCTTATCCGGTTCTCCCTGCAAATTAAGAGAAAGTCCAAGATATATTCCCGGAGAGCCTATCGCTCTCTCTCCGCAATAAAGTTGGTAAATTGTCCTGGTTTTCTCTTCTCTTAAATACCTGAAAGAATATCCCTCTTTGCAAGCCTCACTATTTTGAGAGAGAGTTACTGGAAACTGTATTAAGCTTGCAGAAAGCAGGTCTCCCTTGAGAAGAATTTTCGCTCCCTGAAAAGCACGGATATGGCTTTTTCCTATTCCATCTAATGCTGCAAATGCCGGAGCTTCCATAAAAAGAGTTATTAAAACGATATTAGCTGAAATTTTGGATTCATCAACTGTAATAATTGCCACATCTAAATTTTCACCTTTATTTTGAGTGCCTATTAAAAGCTCATTATATGAAGTCAATAGGTATTCCTCTCCTTTAAATTCTGCTGAAACAACTCCTGAATATTCCTTATTTCCATACTTGCGTGAAAGCTGAAAATACTGTATTGTTGCTTCTTTCCCGCCCATAAGAGTTATATAATCTGGGAGAGTGCGCAAAAAATAATATCTCTCAAAAACTGGAGAAAGTGAGATTGAATCAATGTTTTTTCCTTCCAGAGTAATTCCATCATCATCTAAAGAAATCCATCGCAATAATTCCCTGTCAAAATATTGCACCTCTCCAGTAGACATTCCTTCTCCCCCTTCTAAAATATATCTTACTAAAACATCGTTAGTTTGAACTTGACTGCTTTCATTAAAGGTTGGTAAAGAATGTATCAAAGGCAGAATATAATTCTTAGTCACTGGATAAGCTATCCCACCGAATACAAAAATTATCATCACTGTTACAAGAACGACTTTTATAATATTCTCTGAAACCAATTCCCCTTTGGCTCTCATTTGCCAAACCTCATTAAATTAGCCAATGCATCTATCCATGCAGGAAATTTCTCCTTGAATGCAAATATTATTATAATCCCTAGGACTAAAGCTAAAATTGAGAGAATTATCGCTAGTACAACATTCCAGACTACCCCTCTCTTCTCCCTCTTCATATTCATTGAAAATCAAAGCGCACTTAATTCTTAAATTTATTGTATAGGGTTGCATCTTCAGTGTCTTGGTTAATTGGCGCAGTTTTATAGATATGGATAACTGCATTACTTATAGCTCACGGAAGAGCAGTTATCCAGATAGAGACCTCAAGAACCCTATGTTCTTGATGACTGCGTACAAAGTGGGCTACAACCTAAGCAGTTCTCCGTATATAAAAAAAATAAACATTTTTAACAACACTTACTTATTAAACAAAGATATAAGACCATATAATTTATAACATAGCTATTCATATCATAAAAAAGGAAAAAGAGGGATTATGCCAAGCACACGCGACGTTCTGAAAAAATACGCTGCAAAGATAGAATCTGAAATGTCGGATAGTTCATCACCGCAGGGTTTCTCTAAGGAATATCTGCAGTTTAAAGACGAAAACATCCCTGAAATTAACCGATACGAACGATGGGCAAAAACACTTGGAACCATTATCTCTCTTAAAGTCTCTGAAAAAGACAGCCTAAAAATGCAAAAATTTCTTAAAGAAGCGCATGTTTCAATCACTCCAAGTCAGGCTTTGGCATTATCAATTACTACATTGATAGGTGCATTAGTGCTTGTCCTGGCAATTGCTCTCTCTATATTCTTCATAGGTGGCTCTTTCCCTTTCTTATTTACTTTCCTCGGTATTCTCGCTTCTCTTTCTTTGTTCTACTATGTTTATACAGAGCCGCAGCGTCTGGCAAACAGTTGGAAGCTAAAAGCCTCCGCGCAGATGGTCCCTGCAGTGCTTTATGTTGTAGTATACATGAAACACACATCAAATTTAGAGAGAGCAATTGCTTTTGCTTCGGAGCATTTGGAAGGTCCGCTTGCTCTTGACTTTAAGAAGATATTCTACGATGTCGAAGTAGCAAAATTCTCTTCTATAAAGCAATCTTTTAATGCTTATCTTGACCGCTGGAAGGAGTACTCTCCTGAATTCGTGGAATCTTTCCATCTCATAGAATCCAGTCTCTATGAACCGACCGAAGCAAGGCGCATTCAGATACTTGAAAAAGCTCTTCAGGTAATTTTAGATGGAGTATATGAGAATATGCTTAAATATTCAAGAGAAATACGCGCGCCCTTGACAAATGTTTACATGCTTGGAATTATTCTTCCTACTCTCACCCTCGCCCTGCTTCCTCTGGCAGCAACTCTTCTTCAGGGAATAATTGCATGGTATCATGTCATGTTATTCTTCAACATTCTCGTGCCAATATATGTCTGGTATCTAAGCTCGCAAGTTCTTCTAAAAAGACCTGGCGGATATGGTGATGCTTCTATATTGGAAAAAAACCCGGACTATCCTTTATTCATCTCTAGAAAGCCATGGATTATTTCTTCTCTGATTGCCCTGCCAATATTGATAATTGGACTTATTCCAATTATGATTCAATTCGGATTTTTTCCTATTGAAAGCACTCTTACATTGGGAGAGATAGGGCTTCCATTCCTCACAAACCAATCTATAGGAGAATTGTTTGGTCCTGTCGGCTTGGGTGGACTGCTCTTGAGTCTTTGTGTTCCTCTCTCCATAGCTCTTTTCTTTGCTATAGCTTATCGCAAAAAAACAAAGAAGCTTATTGTTGCAAGAGATGATACTAAAGAACTAGAGAAAGAATTTACAAACTCATTGTTTCAATTGGGAAACAGGCTCGGTGATGGCATACCTGCAGAAATAGCTTTTGCAAAAGTAGCAGAATCAACTCAAGGTCAGAAAACCCAGGCTTTTCTTTCATTGGTAAACCAAAACATTCAGCAGCTTGGAATGTCTTTAGACAGAGCAATATTTGACAAGAAAAGAGGGGCGATACTTTTCTTCCCTTCATCTCTTATATCTACTTCAATGAGAATACTTGTAGAATCTACAAAAAAAGGACTTCGAATTGCTGCGCAGTCTCTTATGTCCATTTCAGAGTATGTAAAAAATATAGAAAAAATCAATCAGCGTTTGCGTGACCTCCTCGCCGAAATAACATCTGATATGAGATCAAATATGACTTTCCTGGCTCCTCTTCTTGCAGGAATAGTTGTCGGTCTTGCAAGCATGATAACTTCCATACTTCTCAAGATGGAGTCTCTGCAAAAAGTTGTTCTTGCAGGAGGAGAACTTGGAGATTTAAGCTATGTCTCAAAAATATTGAATATATTTTCAGTTGAAGCGATAATAGCCCCCGCAGCAATGCAAATGATAGTGGGAATATACATAATAGAACTCGTTTATATCCTCACAGTAACTTTAGTAACTGTAAATTCAGGCAAAGACATATTAAAGGAGAAATATGAATTTTCAAGAAACTTGATGACTGCCCTTCCTCTCTATCTTATAGCCGCCGCACTTGCGTCCATAGCCCTTACTATTTTATCTTCTCTGGCTTTAGGCGGTCTCGCTTAGAATTTTCCGCTGGATATGTAAAAATAAACTCCTATCTAAAGAGAGAAGATTTAGATAAAAAATCAGTTTATAATCTTTATTGAACCAGAGAAAATATTTTATATTTTCTATGCTCTAAAAAAGTGAAAGTTTTTTTAGGTAAAGAAGAATTAAAGTTTTCCAAGTAAAGACTTGACTTTGTCTACAGATTCAGGCTTCATAAATTGAGCTATTTGGTCTAATTGTTTTCTAGCTTTCTGAACATCTACCATTGAATATGCTTTTATATTTGAGGCACCCTTGCCCTGCGCACTAAGCGCCTCCGGCGCTATACCGACGAGGCGACCATTGTCACGGTCAAGAACGCACCTGCCAATAGCATAAGACCTGTTGACGAGCCACCAGACACACCACGCCCTCATTTCAGGCTCATCTCCACTGCAAGATCCTGGGAATACTCCCATCGCAGTGTCGTAATCAAATCTTTCTTTGCTTTCAGCAAAGATAAAATCTGTATAATCATTAAGTAATGCTTGATCTCTTGCTAAAACCTTCCAAACAGGATGAGCTTTAACATCTTCTCGTGACATTGAATCATTAACTTTTCCGAGCTTACCTTTCTTGAATACTTCGCCTTGTAATGCTTTGTAAACATCCTCACCAAGAACCAATGCTCCGCTGTTTCTTTGGCTTTCAGGAGTCATTTCTCTTAATGTTTGAGAATCAAGGACAATCTTTACATCTCCATTTGGATGATAAATAACTGCATCGCCAGTATCAAAATAATTATCCATCCAAGCAGTTTTTACAGCTTCAGGACCATTTCTAAAGTCAAGTCTCCTTTGCATTAATTGAGAAGCATTCATTGGAACTCTACCTTCGGCTACTAGCTTAGGCATCTGTTCTACGTTTCTGCCATAAAATTCTTTGTATGCTTCTGGTGTTGCATTAAGTTTTATTGCCATACTAAATCAATAAAAGTGGTATTTATAAATATTTCTATTAAGCTACTACTATGTAATTAATAATAGTACTGTTAAAAGACTTATCTTTTCCGTATCCCTTTAAACAAAATAATAAATAAAAAACAAAAAAGAGGGGGGACCATAAATCACTCTTCGTCTTCTTCAAGTAATAATCACCTTAAATTATATACTAAGATTTATAACAAATTGATTTTCTCAGTCTCAAGAATTGGAAATTCTTGAAGTCAAGAGAAAGACTTATGTCTTTCACTATATTTAAGATTTATAAGAAAGGAAATGATTTATCCGATTATTAATTTCTATCACTATAATTAGAAAATTTCTCTTTCATCCAGTCCTTCCATCTTGGTAAAACGTGTTCTCTTAAAGGCAGTCCATATTCTTCTCTGACTTTTTCACTTATCACATGAAAAGCATGATTGGCTTTTGCATTGAAATCTGCTTCTAAAATTTCTGGCTTTCCAAGACGCAGAGCTTCATCAACCATTTCTTGTTTTATTAGTCCCCGCAGGATAATATTATCATATACTGCATCCCAGTTCCCAGCCCAACCTCGGACATTTCCGGCGATGCTTTTTAATATTTCAGATTCCCCATTTATTAATTCTGGTGTCGGCTCCAGCTCATCTTTCTCTACATTGTATCTCATCAAATCAACAAATCCTCCTTCTTCCAGAGGGTCTTTTGTCCAATGCTTTCTTACTTCAGTAACTCTCATTACCCTCTTGCTTGATTTTAGTCCGTCAGGAGTCTTAACCGGATTTGCTACGATTATTATGTCTGTTGCCTTGAAGCTTGTAGCCGGCACATTCAAATCATTTACAACTCTGTCAAAAACTCCATATGGTGAATCTCCGTGAATAGTTCCTGCTACTACATTTGCCAATGCCCCCACTCTCATTGCTTCATATAATGCCCTCGCTTCAGTGCTTCTTACCTCCCCTACAATTAAGGCAGAGTCGCCCAATCTCAAGCTGGCCCTTATGCCTTCTGAAGCCTCAACTTCGGTAGTTCCTTCTATCAGTGCGCTTCGCACTTTCATGCGCAAAATGTCATATCCTATCTTACGCAAAGAATCAACCGGAAGTTCAGGGGTATCCTCTACAACAATAGTTCTGTATTTAGGCATTATTTCAAGCATTAGGCTTCCTAATAAAGAAGTCTTTCCCGAACTTCTTGTCCCGGCTACAAGCAGAGTCCTACTACCATCAACGAGAAAACTCAAGAGTCCTGCTGCAAAAGAATTAATCATCTTGTTCTTGATAAACAATGGCAATGTCCAAGGTTGGTCTCTGTGTCTTCTAAAAGCATAAGCTAGTCCTGAAGGCGACAAGGGTTCTTTTATCGCTGCCACTCTTGCCCTTACGCTCCCAAATGATAGATCACTATCAAGAATGGGGTTTGCTTCGTCAAGAGGTCTTCCTGATTGAAGGCGAAGTTTAGCAGCCCATGAGTCTGCATCTTCATAACTGGGTATTATATTAGTTGCACATTCCTCGTACTGCTCATGCCTTACAAATATAGGGTTCTGTGCAATAGGGGCATTTAAAGCGATATCTTGCAACTTCTCATCCAATAAAAGAATCTCAATCAATCCATATCCTATTGTGTACCTTACTAAAATTCTGGCAAGCTTCTGAAGTTCGCGATATGTAAGCTCCATGTTTTTGCTCTTGGCTAATTCGCTGACTAAGTCCCTGGCTACATTGAAAAAAACGTGCCTCGTTTTTTCAGGATCTGTAAATTCCTCTGCCTTTGGTCTATGCTCCAGCAAAACTCCGCGGGCAATATTGAGAAGAAGATGGTGCTCTTCAGAAAGAGTGTATTCCGGAGGCATTACATGATATAGATATTTTGAATCGCTCTTACGCTTCAGTATAGTAACCGTAGCTTGCTCAAAGCTCCCACTTATTTCATACTGGTTAATAAGTTCTGCATCTGAAGGAATTACGGCAACTAAACGGGTAAAAGTAAAGTTAGGTAGTATGTCTGGTCTGAATACAGATTTGTAAATTTCCCTGTTGCTCCCGAGCATTCCTGCTATTTCAGGAAGAGTCTTCTGAATCAGCTTCGTCCTTTCTACCAGCCCTAAAAATCTCTCAAGAAATCTTATATAATTCACCAATCCGCTTACGTTAATCACTTGTCCTTTTTCTAATTGTCCCCGCAGCTGCCTGACTCTTCTCTGAAGTTCTATATAGCACCCTATTGGATCCTGTCTTAAGAGAACAAGAAGGTATGAAATATCCTGATGCACTTCTCCAACATTTCCAAATACGCTAAGTTTCTGTATGGAAAGAACCGCTTCTTGTTTAGTAAGAAATGAGTATAGCGCCGCAATCTCGCTTAGAAGCAGAATCTGTTCAGCAGGATAATGATAATTTCTCTGCTGTACTAAAATAACTCTTGCTATTGATGAATTTTCGGATATTAAATCTATGACTCTGGCCATGTCCGAAGTATTGTCTGCTATTGATGGAACAAATGGCGCCGTTAGGTAATTTATGTATAAAACATCCTCACCCTGCTTTCGGTCTATCTCGCTTGCGTATAAAGCGGCATTATCTTTGAATATCATGTTCACCTTACAACTAAATATCTCATACTCTTATATAAGTTTCTATCCTGCAGGGGGTTTTATCTATCCAAACAATTTTAAACTCTTAACTATTTACTAACTCATGACGGAAGAATATGCGGAAACAAGCGCCCCTGACCCGCTTACAAAGATAAGGGATGTTGAGGAAAAGCAAAGAATTCTTAAGGACAGAGTTCTGCTTATAGGAAAAACTCTTGTTGATGAGAAAGAGAAAACCTTTAAAGATATTCAGGATATAAAGAAAATTCTATTCACATTGAAAGAGGAGCAGGATAGAATAAAAGAAATAATTCAAAATTTGGTAGAGCAAAGCTCACAGGCGGCGCGAAAAGAAGAGCTTATGATGCTTCAAAGACAATTTGACCTTTTTAGGAAAGCATAGAAATTTAAACTACAAGACATTGCCACATAATAAATAGAGGAAATATGGGAATAATAGAGGAGATAAAAACAATGCAGAGAGAGGGAAGAAGCGAGTCAGACATATCTCAATTGATGCAATCCCATGGTTACGCTCCGGAGGAAGTTCAGGAAGCTCTGGCACAATCGCGCATAAGAGAAGCGGTGGCTGGCGGCACTCCTGAAATGCCTGCTTCAGATTCTCCGCATGGGCCTCCGCAGTCTTTTTCCCATATTTCAGGTATGGAGCCTTCAATGTTATCTCCCGCTCAATCAGCACAGCAATCACCGCAGACTGGACAATATCAAGTACCTGAACAGAACAATTATACTTCGCAGGTAAACGAGGGATATCCTCCACAATATCAAGAATACCAGCAATATTCTGGAAATTCCATGAGCACAGATGTTATTACTGAATTAGCTGAACAGATTGTGAATGAAAAAATACACTCTGTTAGGCGCGATATAGATAAAGTGATAGAATTAAAAAATACTGTGGAAAATAAAATAAGCTATCTTGATGAAAGACTGAAGAGAATAGAAAAGATTATAGATCACCTCCAGCTCGCCATACTACAAAAAGTAGGTGATTATGCTTCTGCAGTTGAAGACGTGAAAAACGAATTGCACGAAACTCAAAAATCTTTTAAGTCGCTCATGCCTGAAGCAAGAAAATCTCCTCAACAGCAAGAATCCCAGTAATTATTTTTTTACCTTAAAAAATATCCACGATGCAGCGCCTGCAATAACTAGAATTATTATTGCTCCGTACCATTGAGGCTCCAGAATTTGTGAGGCATATGGATTTTGAAACGGCTTAAAAGATATAATCGCTGCAATAATCATCCCAACTGCTAGAAATATGGCAAAAGCCGCTCCAAATCCCTTAGTCATGAAAGATATGTCCTTTCCCACGAAACCAATAACTGCCAGTATAAAAACAAGACATATTAGCAGAATGGCAAAGAATGGAACAACCCTTATGACAAATTCTCTGGCATTTATGAAAGTGACAAATATAAGTGATATTGCGAGAGCAAGTACAAAGTTAAAGATGAAAGCGTCAAAAATCTTGGCTTTCAAGAGAATTGCCAAGACGACAACTAAAGTTATGAGAAAAGTAAGAAAGGGGACAGCGGCTTGAACAATAGAAAAATCTGCAGGCATATTCACTCCTTACTCTTCTTCGCGCCACTTGCCGAATGTTACTGGTTTTTTATTGGAATTGCTGCTTTTACCGCTCACAGAAACAGCAATTATTATTCCGACTATCAACAATGCCCCGATTATCATGCTTCCCCAATCAGTCCACCATGTCGAACCAAAGAAACTTACTTCTGAAAAAGTATTGAATACTACTAGCAATGCTGCAACTCCGCCTAAAGAATAGAATCCTATTGCCCATCCAGACATATGCTCCTTAGGAATAAATATTGCAGTTAATATCACGAAAATCAAAACGACTGCGAGAGCAACTCCTACTCGCGGAAATGCCTCTCTGAAAAAATCCTGAACATATCCTACTCTCAAAGCAAGAATGCCCACGACTAAAGCAATGATTAAATGAACTGCCTTATTTGTCCCAAAAACATTTGTAGTAGTTAAAACTCCAAAGACAATGGCAAAAATAAGCAGAAATGGAAGAATAAAATCAAACACCCCATAACTCTCCCACTGTGAAAGCAAAACGTCTACATATGCCATAATCTCTTTATCTCAAACCTCTTTAAATATGTTTCGTTAAGATTTATCTTCCTTCTTGTCTTTCTTGCCGCCGCCGAATATTACTGCGGCAACTGCAGCCAAAACAACAACTATTATTATTGTATTTGTTAAAATGGCTGAGCTATTCTCACCTAGGGCTAAACTATAAAGATAATCCCATGCTCCTGTGAAATAAAGTACCGCTATAACTAAAGCTACAAAGACTGCAATTCCAAAAGCAATTCTAACACCTGAAGAAAGCTTGAAGTCTCCTTCCTTGTAGAACGCTCCTACAAGAACTAGAAAAACAACTATTATTATCAGGCTGACTGCGAGAAAAGGAATCAAGTTGCTTATCACATTAATCGCATATCCTACAGATATAGCGATGAGCCCGACTGCCAGAGCAACGAGTGCATCTATCTGTCTTTTGCCATCGCCAAAGATTTTTGATTTCTGCAATACTGCAAATGTAACTGTAAAGACTAAAACAAAGACCAAAGCCACCTGTCCCAGTGGAGTAGAAAATATAGTTGAAGCTGCCATACCTTTCTACAATCTTGTATCTATTTAAATATTCTGCTCTGCCCATAATATTTGCTCCCTTGAAGAATTTGATAAATCTTTTGTAAGTTCTTTTTTTCCGGAAATGAGACATATAACACCTAAAAAAGCTAAACCTTTATATTTTATATACTGACAATTATATTTACCACTCTATTCATGATATGATTTTCTTAAACATTAGAAACTTACATCAATTCATCTGCTGAAGCACCGACACCTTCTGCAGGCATATTTAAGCTTTCATCTCTGCTTGGCAAAGAACCTTTATTGATTAGAAATACGTCTCCGATTGCTTTTACAAATTGATGTGGAATTATAACTCCTCTTGCCCCTCCGAGAACACCCATTAATCCGGGTCCAACTTTTATTCTCCATCCTTCTATCTTATTGTCTACTAAGCTTACTTCTTCAATTTGTCCAAAGTAATCTCCATCTGAAGTATATACGTGTTTTCCCAAAACTTCACTTATTTTTTTAATGCGTAACATATCAGATTCTAGAAGCATCCCTATTTATACTTTACGTTTGTCAAAAGCATATATTCTCCCAAATATGAAATACATCATAATCTTTATATAACAGCTATGCAATTACCCTGTATGAACCTTTCAGAAACAGTGCACCTTCTTGCCGCAGTCATTATTCTTAGTGTTATTGCCGGCTTTGACTCTATATTAAATCAATCATGGATAAATCTGGCTCAAGCATTTCTTTTCTCCCTAATACTGATATTTGTTGTGGTTTATGCAAGAAAATTGATGGCGTATGGGCTTGACTGTGGAGTAGAGCACAGACTTTGGGGAATTTCAAGATGGGGATTTGCTGCTCACCGTTATCTAAAAACTGATTTCCCAGCAGGAGTTGCACTCCCCCTATTCTTATCCGTAATATCTCTTGGCCGAATAAAATTTCCTTCTCTGATAACTTATGAAGCAACGGCTCTGAAAACTCGCTCCGCAAAAAGATTCGGATACTATAGCTATACCATGCTTACAGACTGGCACAACTCAATAATTGGTGCCGCTGGAATAATTGGCGCTCTCCTTGTCTCTCTGGTAATTTACTTCCTTCCTATAGGCTGGGAACCGCTCTCCAAAATTGCAGCTTATTACGCTTTTGTAAATCTAATTCCCTACTCAAAACTTGATGGTATGCAAATATTCATGGGCTCGCGCGTTCTCTGGACAACCCTTGCTCTTATAACCGCAATATTCACGTCCTATGCAATTTTTCTATAGTCAAAGCATAACTGTTCAATTATGAATAACTGCATTATTTATAGCTCACGGAGTGGCAGTTATCCAGACAGAGACCTCAAGAACCCTATGTTCTTGATGACTGCGTACAAAGTAGGCTATAACCTACGTAGTTCTCTGTATTTATGTCTTCATTATAGTTTAAAAAGACAAATAACTTTAAACTCCCTAAATTGCTTATTCCTTGATGATATCAATAACACCTAGAGATTATCAACAAAAAATATTTGAGACGGCTAAAAATCGCAATACTTTAGTTGTGCTTCCAACCGGTCTTGGAAAGACACTCATAGCTCTTCTTCTTGCAATTGAGCGCTTGAAAAAGCATCCTGGAAGCAAAATCCTTTTTCTTGCACCCACCCGCCCTTTAGCCGAACAGCATTATGCATACTTCACAAAATACCTTCCTGAACTTTTTGCAGACCTTCAGTTATTTACTGGAGAAGTGCCTGCAGAAAAAAGGCAGGAAATATGGCAGACTGCAGAAGTAATCTTCTCAACGCCTCAATGCGTGGCAAATGACTTGGAAAAATACCGCTATGACTCCCATGAAGTCTCTCTTCTTATAATAGATGAAGCACACCGGTGCTTAAAAAACTATGATTATACTACTGTAGTTGAATTCTACAAAAAGCAGGCACTCAATGAAAGAATTCTTGGTCTCACTGCCTCTCCCGGCTCCGACCCCGAAATAGTCAAGCAGATTTGCATGCATTTAAACATTGAAGAAATAGAGATTCGCACAAGACATTCAGAAGACGTGAAAGAATACTTGCAGGAGCTTGAATTTAAAAAAGTTGAAGTTCCTTTCCCGCAGGAATTTATTGAAATCAGAGTCCTTCTAAAAAGAATATGGGACTCTAAAGTAAGTATATTAAAAAGCAAAAATTATCTTGTAGGCCCTGCAAACAAAATAACTCTCTTAAAACTCCAAGCCCGTTTGGCAATGCAGGTTTCAAGACGTAACTTTGCAGCAATGCATGGTATGTCTCTTACTGCACAAGCAATAAAAATTTCCCATGCTCTTGAGCTTTTAGAAACTCAAACACTATCTGGCTTGAATGAGTATTTTAACTCGTTGATTAAGCAGGCATATGAAAAAAAAAGCAAGGCAGTGCAATCACTTGTTCTCCTTCCTGAATTCAACGCTGCCCGTATCTCCCTTAACTATCTTTTAACAAAAAAAGTAGAGCATCCGAAAATAGAAGAGCTTGCAGAGCTTGCAGAAAATGAATTCTCAATTAATCCTCAAGCAAAAATAATTGTATTTACCCAATTCCGCGACACGGCCTCTGTAATCTCCCGCCGTCTATCTCAAATCACCCCCATAAAATCTGCAATCTTCGTCGGTCAGGCAAAGAAAAAAGACACCGGTCTCTCACAAAAAGAACAAAAGCAGATTATAGAGAAATTCAAATCAGGAGAGATAAATGTTCTCATTGCCACCTCAATAGCAGAAGAAGGATTGGATATTCCTGAAGTCAACGCAGTAATATTCTATGAGCCAATACCTTCTGCCATTCGCACAATTCAGCGTGCCGGAAGAACAGCCCGCCTTTCCCCAGGCAAACTCATCATCCTCATTACCAAAGACACACGCGATGAAATCCATCATTACGCCTCCGCCGCCCGTGAAAGAAAAATGTATAAAACAATCCATTCAATTAAGGACGAACTTGAAGAAAAGAAGAAATCTCCCTCTTTGGGCAATTTCACCGAAACGAAGGAGTTTAAGCCTTAACAATTATTCCTTCTCTATCTCTTCATTGAGAATTTTTTTGAGCAAGAGATTTAATTTCTTTAAGACTCAATTGATATTTGTATTTTTGTCTTGCAATATATTCTTGCAAAATCTTTGCGTTGGCTTCGCCACTTAAAAAAGAACTACCCGACCAGCCTCAATCGAGTTAGCCAAATCACCGCTGCTCGAGTTGATATTGAGGTTCCTGTTGAGGAACAACCCCGAAAGTCCAAGATTATCTAATGATGAAACGTTTTTGGTAGCAGTATAAAGAGTTCTATTACCGTCAGTTAATCTGGAAGGCAACCCTGTTTCTAAAGAGACGTCTGCATCTGAAAATTTACCACTTCTTCCTGCTAGAATCTTTGCAGGCCTTACTTGAGTACCATCATTCATTATTAGACCTAGGCTATAATTTCCCCCATCAAAGTTTTTCAATCCATAACCTACAACAACCGCAGGCAATCTCTCAAAGTCTTGTAATTCTTTAGGTAATTGATTATAAAAATCAAGTGCCATTTCATG
>JAGVXD010000014.1 GCA_018303945.1 Candidatus Pacearchaeota archaeon | reverse complement strand
ACAGGCCTCGCTCCCGGAATACATATAAACTTAATTGCTGCTTTTCTTCTTGCCTCTGCTTCCTCGCTCCCATTTTCTCCGCTTGCCCTGGTCACTTTCATTGTTGCTCTCTCATTAACTCATGTAATTCTGGACTTTATACCCTCTATTTACCTTGGAGTGCCTGAAGAAGACTCTTTTCTCGCTGTGCTTCCCGGACATCAGCTCTTGCTTGAAGGCCGAGCACATGATGCTTTGATTTATACTCTCTATGGTGCCTTTACAGGATTAATTATTCTCATTCTTGTAACTCCAATATATATTCTGTTTCTTCCTGCACTTTATACGGCTCTAAAAACATCCATTCCATTCATACTCATCTTCATCTCTTTCTACCTTGTGCTTCGTGAAGAACGTCCCTTTTTCGCCTCGCTTGTTTTCATTCTTTCTGGCTTGCTTGGCCTTCTCACTTTTCACCTTCCTGTAAAAGAGCCCCTCTTTCCCCTTTTAACTGGGCTTTTTGGACTCTCTTCCCTCTTTCTCTCTGTAAAAAACACCCAGAAAATTAAAAAACAAAAAATACTTCCATTGAAAAAGATAACTCTCTCAAAAAAAGAAGCCGCCCGCTCTTTTCTTGGCGCCCTGATTTCAGCGCCATTCTGTTCTTTTCTCCCAGGCATTGGTTCAGGCCATGCGGCAGTTATAGGGTCAGAAATTGTTCAGCAAAACAATCGCGGATTTCTGGCTCTTCTTGGAGCAATTAATGTTCTGGTAATGTCTCTTAGTTTCGTGGCAGTTTATGCTATATCGCGTGCGCGTTCAGGTTCGGCTGCAGCAATTCAAGACTTGCTCAAAACAATTACCTTGCAAAATCTGTTTACAATTCTCATAGTTGTGTTAATATCTATAATATTGGCATCCTTTATTGCATTATACATCTCAAAAAAAGCGGCTAATCTGCTAAATAAGATTAATTATTCCTTATTTTGTAAAATCGTGATTATTCTATTAGTAATACTGACATTTATATTTTCAAGCTGGCTCGGTCTTATAATATTGCTGACAGCAACATCGGTAGGCATTGTCTGTATTCGTTCAAACTCTCGTCGTATTAACCTCATGGCTTCTCTTATTCTGCCGGCAATATATTATTATCTCTGGATATAATCTCCCGATTGTAAAGAACAATAATCATTAAATACTGATAAAATATCTTTAAATCATGGCTCTTTTAGAGAAGATTGTTGCAGTGATTATGCCGGATGGATTTCTTCCTTTAAAAAAGCCGTATCGTCGGTCAAATCCTGAACAGGACGGAGCAGCATTGCATTTACAGCAATTATACGGCTCTGTTTTGATAGAAAAATCTGTTTCTGAAGAAAACGCTTCTGAATTTGTTTTAGATGATATAGAACACATGCCTGACTCAAATCAGCTTAAGGCAGACATAGAAAAATATTACATGGGGTTAGGATTTTCAAACGATGGCTTCTTAAGATATTCAAGCATAGAAAGCACAGTAACTTGCCAAATTCCAGATTATAGTCTGGAATTGGGAAAATTTAAGATTAAAATTATCAGAACTCCAGTGCCTAAAAATAAGGAAATTCTCGCCAAATCTGAAAAAACTTTTCAGACGGCTTAAAACCATTTTCCTAATGCTTCTTGTTTTTCAGACTCTTTGCCAAAAATACTCTGTATGTACATTTCCGTAAGCTCAAGACTCTCAAGAAGGTAAGGCTCTACCTTGTAAGCCCTTGCCAAATTAAGGGCGGGCTGCATATATTTTAATATGCTTCCTTCTGAAATTGTAAATATAATCTTTCCTCCGCATCTCGTGCATTTTCCAGTCAATGGAGGTCTTCTGAATTTCTCATTGCAGTTTACGCATCTAAACCCTTGCTGTGAAAACTTTCTCAAATTACCCCTTGTGTCTCTTATGAAGTGCCTCTCTATTATGAGTCTTGAAACATCTCTTGCATCTACTGCTCTTATCTTGTTGCATAAATTCATCATCCCATCAACTTTGTCCTGCATTGTGGGAAGAGTCTTATAGCTTGAACACAACGGTCCTGAATTAATATCTTTTGTATCATAAGAAAAGTGCAGTTCAGTAAATTCCTTGTCTGTTCCTAATCGTGCCTTCACCTGCTCCATCTTTACTTCTGAAGGATGTTTTTTTTCATTTGCCGCCTTATAAAGTGCAAGAGGAATCTTGTCTGAAACATCAACATCAAATATCATATCATCTACTTCATTTGCGCGGATTCTCATGTTCAGAACTAATGGAGCGTCTTGTGTTCCCCCCCTGTGAGATGGAATAAATTTACGTGAGAAATTTAGCAATAAATCCATTAAAAACATGACGGCTGCTTCATCCCCGTCACAATCTCTCCTCATTGCAGCGTGTATATATGGTGAAGCAAGCAATGCCTGTACTTTAGAAAACCCTATTAATCTGGCAACAACAGTTGCGGAAGTATGGGGAGACATACATCCCATTAAAGCTCCGATTAAGTCCTCTCTTTTTCGCACATTGAAAAACCTAGGCATTCCATATAGTTTCTCAAATTCATCATCAAGAAAATGAGCTACATTCATAAAAACATCGTCTGCTTTCTCATCTGGACTTTCAGGGCATGCAGGCAGAATTATATCGTGTGGAAAAATTTCTATTAGTTGATCTTCTCTTTCAAGAGCGTTTCCATGAATGTCTTTTTCATACCCTAAATCTCTAATTTTTGCAACGGAAGTCCCTATTTCTCCCGGCCTAAAATGTGTAATTGGCATTTCAGTCATGTCGTATCTTATAGTGCCGTCTTTATTCACATGTAGATTATGTTTTGCACGCAATAATCCCTTGCCTAAATATTCACAACTGTGATCTTTATTGGATGTTCCACGCACCCCCTTGACGACAACAGGCAAGTCTTCCATTCTTAAACCTGTTTTCTTCTTTGCCTGCTCAAAATAATGCCTTATATCTATAGACCTGTTAGAATATGGGCGTTCCTCTCCTTCGCTTCCATTGTAAAATGTGCTCTTTGCAGTTATTGTGCGACATGTTTTCTGACATTTCTCACAGCTTGGATAAATGGTCTCCCATTGACATGAATCACAATAATAAAGAGGAAATTCTGCGCTTATAAACCCCCTTTCTACTGCTTCAAAAACGCTTCTTAGTCTTCCTCCTTCATCGCCTACCGGAAAAAGCACATGTGGACTTCCTACTAGTTTTCTTAATTTTGACTTTTCAGGTCTTCCCATGCGCGCACCTATAAAAGTCCCGGATTTATCCTCTATTCTTACAGAACAGACCATGTTTAAAAGTTCTAGTGTCTTTGTTTCCTTAACACTCTCTTTTATCTTTTGATGAATGCGCATTAAACCTTCTTCCAATGAAATTTCTACATTTTCTGTTCCTAAATTATAAAGAAGTGCCTCTGTGTTTCTCAAATCAAGTACGACATTTTCTGTTGCAACTTTATGTTCGCACCCTATTAATTCTAATGCTCTTTTTCCTATGGCAAACCTCTCTCTTTCCTCTCTGCCATAAGGTAAATTTAAAAGTCCTTCTCTTATATGACTATGGCTTATCCAGTCAACAAGATGAGTAAACTGCTCAAAACTAATTTCACGCCAGTAATATGTAAATGAAGGATGCAAAGGTACGCCATATTTTGTGGAAATTTCCACTGCTTCCTTAAAAGATGGAAATAAATTGCTTTCTCCCTCTGCTGCTCTCACCTCCTCTAACCAATACTGCTCAATATATCCTTGTTTTTCCAGCATATGGTTGCGGTTAAAGAAATCTCCGTATGGAACAAGCAAATCACCTAGAAACAATATCTCTTCTACGGAAGAGAATAATCTTTTGGCTTCTTCGTGGTCATTTATGTATTGAACACTTCCATCTTTCATTCTCACAGTTGGACCATCAATACTATCACAAGAAGCAACTGTGCATCCCTTCGTTGGCTTTTCAATTTTAAGTTGTGTGCCTACTGCAATAAACCCGTCTGTAATAGCCATTGTCGCTGGATGCAATGCTAAAGTTGAATATCCTGTCGTTCTGCTTCTCCCATATCTCAATCTGAATGCACCGGATTGTGAAGGATGTGCAAAAACAGGTCTCCCCCCTACAAGATCCTGAATATATGTTGCCCCAGCTCGCGAAGCATCTCCTTTCTTGTTCTCTTTTATCTTCTTTTGTATTTTGCAGAACTCTTCAAGCCAATCCCAGTCGCTTAACTTAAATCCTTTTTCACGAAGTTTCAGTATTCTCTTTAATATCTTGGGGGCTTTTTGTGCAAGCCCTTCTCCAGTTACTAGTGTAAATCCGCTTCTTATAAAATTAGTTTCAATTCTTGGCAGATCTTTGTAATTATACACTTCTCTTTCCTCGCTCGGGTCCCCTGATATCTGAACAGGAATATTTCTTAAGATAAAATCAAGTTCCTGCTCTGATGGAAGATATTGCAAGTTTGTAATACGCTCATGGTATTCATAACACTCATGAATTCCTCTCTTCACTTCTGATTCCGTGGGATCATATCTTGCATATCCGAAAATCTCCCTTAAATAATCTATTATCACAAGTGAAAATGCTGCTTCTGTTCCTCCGGCAGATCTTATAGGTCCTGAATAATATGGGGCAAAATAATCCTCTCCGTTGGAAGTTTTTTTAAGCTTTAATTGAATAAATCCTTCAATGGGTGAAGAAACATATCCTAGAGTGAGATATCCTATTGCGACGCGTATTCCGGCTTCCATTGCCTCATGATGACTTGCGAACTTGCAGAACTTTTCCTTTGCAATTTCCTCTGCAATAGTCAAAGCTACTGCTGGATCAAGAGGTCCGTGCAATGCTTCTAACTCTTGTATCTTTTTGACTATTCTTTCATCTATTATTTGAGGATAAAGTACTGAAACGAGTCCCAGAACTCTTTCCGCCAATGATGTTGCAACAGGCACTTCAACACTTGTAGAAGGATCGATCCCTTTCTCTCTTGCTTTCCCTGCAACTTCATAAGCATCTTTTACTTCCTTCTCTATTAACTTGAAATATTCATTAATATCCATAGTTCCTTCCCGAGATTGCAAGTATTTTATATGCTTCATTCCAGCTTTTTATTCTTAAAACATTTCTGCTCGTCTCACCCTGATTCCACGGTCTGTTGGGCAAGAGAACAGTTATTCCTCTCTGAGCAATTTCCAGAGCATATTTTAGATTATCCTCAAAATAGTGCGTTACTCCCGTTTCATTGCATAAATCGGCTTTATTTTTTCTCACGCCGTGAAAATCACCAGAGTACAAGACTTCAAAAGTCCCTCTTGGTAAATTTCTTGTTAAAAAATCTTCTGTCTTTATACTATACTTATGAGGTCGGGCTGTAATTATTGGAATAATTTCCTGTGAATGAATTTTATATATAAACTCTCTTGTCCCTTCAACTAATCCTATTTTATCAAAATATTCAGAATCGTGAAATTCATCTACCAATCTAATTGAGTCTTTCTTGTTTTCTCCAACGCCGTTTTCCCAGAAGTTGTATGTTCTAATATCATTATAATCAACCTTCTTATTATATCTTTCATTATAAAATCTCAAGAAAGTTCTGACAAAATCTGCTATTACCTCATCTAAATCCATTCCTATTTTAATTTCCATTAACTGCTTCCTCCGAATCCAGAAAATCTAATATGTTTAATTCACGCGTCTTTAAATTTAAAACGCTTACTTTGGCTGGATCAGGAACATTTCCTACTTTCTCCTCAAAATCTGTTTGAGATTGCCAGCAGCTTCCTGTAATAATCAAGACCCCGTTGTAAATGTCAATATCACATCTATGCATATCTCCAGTGCACATGACATCTGGAACCTCGCTTATTACTAAAGGATCTTTCTCCATTGAAGGAATGTAAATAACAGAAGAATGTGTCGGGGCTAAATGTCTTCTTTTCAGAATATGTTTAACTGCCTTGGCTGGATGTAAATTAGCTTTCTGCTCTCTTAATTCGGCAATCTCGTTTATGAACGAATGTAAGCTGGCACCATGATACATCAATATGTTAAACTCTTTCTTTCCCTCTATAAGCTTAACGAGAGCGGGGTTAGTCACCAATGTAAGATTTTCAAGTTCATAAAGAGCAGAAGCATATTTCCTGTCGATTATAGGCTGGGGTTCTGCAACTCTACATGCATCGTGTTGACCGGGGCACATGAATATATTTATCCTTTTAGGTATCTGCTTTAAATAACTTGCCAATAAATCATATTGCTCCTTCATGCTTTTCAAGGCTAATAGATGCTCTTGTCCTGGAAATATCCCAACGCCATCAACATTATCTCCTAAAAAGAAAATATATCTTATCTTTAAGGCGAGAGAATCATTTCCGTTTATCCATTCTAAAAATCTGGAGAAGCTTTTTGGTAGATGTTTTTTGCTTCCCGCGTGTACGTCAGAAAGAAAAGCTATGCATGCGTCGTCATCAAATCTCATTTTATTTTCTATTATACTGTCTGGAAAATAAAGCTCATGAACAAAAAGCAAATCCTTATTTCCTGAAGCTTTAATGCCTACCACATCATCAAGCTGAAGTTCCTGCGCCTTAGCAAATAATTCCGGCTTGTCCATCTTAATCATTCCCCCTATCTCTCCAGTAAGATCCTCAAAGGATATTATCATGTTCTTGTTTTTTGTGACTCTTTTCTCTTTCACCATCCCTATAATGCTCAAGCTCTGCCTATCAGAAGAAATTTTATTTATTGATGTAAGATTAGTCAAGTCGGCGCGTTGCATTAAAATTCTCTGTAATTGCTGATATCTTGCCCTGAAATTGCCCGTAAAATCTCCTACTTCCAGCTTCTTTGTAGCTTTTGTATCAGCATAATAAACTTGATACTGTGTTGCCTTGGACGCAGCAAGTTCTTTAATTTCTCTAACTTCTCTTTCTTTGTGCACCTCTAAACTTATACCTAGTCTCACAAACACACTCTCAACAGAATCTTTATTTTCTCCCGGAAGCTGATTTACTACTTTTTTTATATATTCTACGTTTTTGCTTAAAACCGACTTCGTAATAAATTTTTGCCCGGCACTCTGTTCAAGACTTGTAAGAAGCTCGCGTGCCACAACTATATCACTGAAACTTGCCAGTAAATCAAAAATCTCTTTTTCTAAAAGTAGCCCTCTCTCCCTTATATCTTTAAGTATTTCTTCATTCATAATATAAAAAAATTCTATTTTCTATTTAAACATGTGTAATCACTATGATATATATCAGGATTACATATCCAAAGATTTCTTAAGTATCTCGAAAGCTTTGGATTTTATAGCTGGAGCAAGCATAAGTTTAATTTCTCTTGTCCTGCCCTGCCTGCCTTTGCTTATAACTCTGGCATTGATAATTCCCAGCATATCAAACTCTGCTAAAATATCAGAAACACGTCTCTGTGTTAAGACCTCGTTGCTCGTTTTATCGCATACTTCCTTGTACATATTATAAACATCTCCTGTGAAAATGCCCTCTTCAACATTCACCCCACCATCCAATTGCATTATGGAAAGCAAAACTAATTGAAACTGCCGGGGTTCGCTCTCAATTATGTCGAGCATTTTGTCTTTTTCTATCTTTTGATTGGCGGCATCTATATGTATTAAAGATATTTTATTTCCATTCTCCCTTTCTGCAAGCTCCCCTGCAACACGTAAAAGGTCCAACGCCCTTCGTGCGTCCCCGTGTTCGCGGGCAGCAAAGGCAGCGCATTTAGCTATCACTCCTTCATCTATAACTCCTGCCTTGAAAGCTTTTTCGGCCCTCTCTTTTAATATATCCTGCAACTGTAAAGCATTATATGGTGGGAATATGATTTCCTCTTCTCCTAATGAGCTTTTTACTCTTGGATCTAAATTATCCATGAATGTAAGGCTGTTGCTTATGCCTATAATACTTATCTGGGCATTTTTTAGCTCTGAATTCAATCTTGTTAGAGTATATATGAAATTATCAGATATTTT
This sequence comes from Candidatus Pacearchaeota archaeon, assembly GCA_018303945.1. GTDB lineage: Archaea > Nanobdellota > Nanobdellia > Pacearchaeales > GW2011-AR1 > JAGVXD01. The sequence continues at coordinate 1,281 of JAGVXD010000014.1, read as the reverse complement.
CTTTACTGCCTGATCTATCTCATCTAAAATGATTAAAATCATTTGTTTTTTATTGTCTATTAAATCAACAAAACGCGTATATACGTTGTCTGTTGGAAGCCCTGTTGCAGGAACACTTCCTCCGAGCTCATGAATAAGTTCAGCAAGTATTCTATATTCTGTATCTGCAACTTTTTTTAATTTGCAGTTTACATAAATTAATTTTAGATGATCACTCCCCATAGAGTTTATTTTCTCAAGAATTTTGGCTCCGACATGCTGAACGCTTAAAGTTTTTCCACTCCCAGTTTTACCATATATAAATAAGTTGCTCGCTCTTTCTCCTCTAAGTGCAGGCGCAAGAATAGAAGCAACGGACTCTATTTGCGCATCCCTGTGTAAAATCATATTAGGGCTATAATTAGACTGGAGCACCATTTTGTTCTCAAAAAGACTTTTACTTGTGAACGAACTAAATATCTGATCTAACCTATCCATATCTACCTCTCTTGTATTTAATCTAATTCCCTACTCATTATAAACTTATCTATACTTAAGCAACATTTCCAGTGGAAATTCAAACATTCCAGAATAAATTTGATAATGTCAATAAAAATTGACTATGTCCCTCACACCATCACTTCTCATGGAAACTAAAATTTAAACTTTTTAACTTCATATTTATCACAATAAAACGAACAAATAAACATATATTAAGAGATATATCTTAATAATATATATAATATAATATAAATATTTATAAATATATATTATTAAAACAAAGATTTAATATTTAATTTATAAGCATATCTATTCCATGAGAACCCAGGGGGTGTGAGAGTTGTCATTTAATATAAGCGAACGACTAAAGAAAAGTTTAAATATAGGGTATAGCTCAATCCACCATGACACTTGATAAAAAGCCCTTAAAAGACATTATAGGGAAACTCGTGGTAACAAAAGAAGGTAAAAGACTAGGCATTGTCAAGGACATCACATTTGAGACGCGCACAGGGGAGTTAATACAAGTCATTGTGCGTGATCCTACCCCATACACTAGAAACCTAAATTTAGAGACTTCACCTTCTAAGGAAATCCTTATTCCATATAATACTATTATTGCCATAGGGGATTTTGTAGTTATCTCTGAAGAAGACTTAGTTTGATTATACTAAGCTGTAAAGTAAACGGGAGCTATTTTACTTAATCGTTATACCCTAAGGTCTTGCCTTAGGGTGAAAGCTCCAGCAGAATATTAAAGTCAAACCAGTTAGTTCCTCAATGGATGAACTGGAAAAATCG
>JAGVXD010000008.1 GCA_018303945.1 Candidatus Pacearchaeota archaeon | reverse complement strand
CGATTTTTCCAGTTCATCCATTGAGGAACTAACTGGTTTGACTTTAATATTCTGCTGGAGCTTTCACCCTAAGGCAAGACCTTAGGGTATAACGATTAATAAATTATTTGACAAGCCAAAAATTTGGAAATGCTAAATTGGTAGACAGCAGTTTGCCAACAAGATATGCTGGTGTAATTCGTGATGCTTGGGATGAGTATTGCACTCAACATCACAAAGAATCAAGAAGAGGAGAAGTTGCAGAAATATTAAGAGAAGCAGACTCAAAAATATTATCCTATGCAATGTCCAGAGGTAATAAACCAACATTGATACTGACTGAAGATACGCATATCAAAAATATCATTCCCTACATTAATAAAAAAGAAGGAACAAACATAAGAGTTTATGGTTTAATTGATTATACTCATGCATTAAGAGGAAATTAAATTAAAATCAGATTCAACATCCTCTAATCTCCTTATCAAATCTGGAAGTCTTTTTGAAATCTGGTTAAATTCTCCATGCAAATATTCTTGAATTCTGACGATATTACTTTCAACTTCTATCAAAACTTGTTTTCTATATTCTGGGGTTTTGACCAAAAACCTGCTTCTATTAGTTAAAGCGGAGATTTCTCTAATATCTTTATAGATAATTGCATCTTCTTTAGGAGTTGGATAAGCGATTATTGGAACAGCATAATATAATCTATCGTTTGTTGGTTTAGAGTCATGCGTAAATCCTAAGTCAAACATCTGATCTTCTATCTCAAAGTCTCTTCTTACTATTACAAATCCATCTTCTCTTTCAAATAATCTTGTTTTATCTGTTAATACGAATAGGTTATTCATTTTTTATGTTTACTTAAAAGCTAATTTATTTTTTTGTAAGATTTGAGACACGTCATTAAGAAGATTTTTCTTTAATGATGCATGTTCAGAAATTAAATCCAGACATTTTCCGAATTTATCAAGTGATTGTTTCCCAGAAGAAAATCCTTCTCCATGATAAATTCTTTCTAGTTCGTTTATTCTATTTACATAAGATACAGTCTGATTATTAGTAAAGGGGTAAATTAATTCTACACCAGAAGATAATGCGAAAAACTTACCTGTGAAGCCAGTACTATAAAATCCTCCGAATACATAGGGATTAAAGATTCTTGAAGTTTCAGAAGGTTGAGCAAATACATCTTCTAAATGCTTTGCCAAACCATTAACTTGTTTTTTAACTTTTCTCTTTAATAATTCATCTAACTTTTTTGTTTCTTCAGATTCGTATCTCTCTGATATTGCATTTAATTCTTCCGAACTTATAATCTGAGAATCCAATAACCCTCTTTTTTCTGAGTTTGGACCAAATTCTCCAATTCCTAAAGTTCCGATGTATATGCCTTTTTGGTATAGGTGTGCATATTCATCATTTGATCTTCCTTCTAAGAAGATATTCACGGGACCGTTTTCTCCATAAACCTGAAATGGTGCTTGTTTTTTGCTAATTCCCAAGATACCTGCTCCAGCTTGTGGTCTTATACTCATTTGATCACTGACTACTCTAAAAGCTCCCTTACAATCAGAACAGTTTATATCGTCACCACCGAAATAATTATAATTAAATATACCTGTGAGTTCACCCCAGATTCTATAATCTACTTTAGATGGATGAGGATTTCCCAACCTGCTTCTTTCATATTTCAGTCTATCCTGGAGAGAATCCAATCCCTTTATGTCTGTATCAATTTCAGATACTGCTTTTTCAATTGATGTGTTATGTTCATTCTTTACTTGATTAGTGATTCTTTCATAGTCCATAAAGGATTCATAAAATCTCTGTTTATAAAGCTTTTTATTTAGTAATTTAGTAGTAATAACAATAAAAAGATTTATAAATCTTTAAAATAAGGAATTATTATGGAAACTGAAGAAACAAAAATGAAACATGTGCTTGAAAATTTAGCAAAAGGAGCTACATGTGATTATCAACCAGTACGAGGCGGAGTGATAATGATATTAAGTGTATCAGAACAGAAATCAGAAGGTGTAGATATATCAACTTTCCTCAAATTAAGGGATAGAGGATATATAGATATGAAGCCAGAAGAAACTAAGCATAATTATCATCCTATTTTTAGACCTTCTTTTCAAAATCCTATAGATATTTATAGAATAACTGACCAAGGCAAAGCATATTTAGGGAGAAAAGAGAAATAGTATTTTTCTATCAATATATTATGAGAACAAAAGATAAATTTGATATAAAAAAGCCAATAGTACTGTCTGATACTAAGAAACAGATAAATGTGACTCATGTAGATAATCCTCCTATATTCTTACCTTCTATGAAAGATTTATTTTACATAGTTCATGATGCAATTGAAGGAAGAAGAGAGATTCCTGTTGGTGCTGGTAAAGTTCAAATTTGTATTGGGCACTATATAGAAAGAGATAAGTTTGGAAGAAGGAGAGATGCTCCAGCATACCGAACTCAAACATTTTAATTTCTTAAAAATAAAGTTCCAAGAACGCAAGCTTTAAAAAGCACTTCTTCCCGTTGTATTCAGCATCAACCCGTACAAAACACTGGTCGGAGTACGGCTAGCTTTGTGACCAGCACATTATGAAATTACCTAAAGATACAAGAAGATATTGTCCTTATTGCAAGAAACATACTAAGCAGACAGTCACAACTGCAAAACAAAAATCCCGTTCAGCCACGCATCCCCTTTCAAGATGGTCAACCTCGCGTGCTAAAAAAAGAAGCTATCGTTCTGGATATGGAAATCTTGGCAGATTCAGCAAGCCGGCAGTCAAAGACAGAAAGAGAAAGACAAAAATAACAAAGAGAATAAGCGTATTATATAAATGCGTTGAGTGCGGCAAGATGAAAGGGATTAAAAAAGCAATCAGAGCATCAAGAATTGAAATAGGAGAGAAAATATCTAAGTAAAATGGCAGAAAAAACGACTTCATCAAGAGAGAAAAAGAAAAGTTTCTTTGATGTAAATGCACCAATCACTTCCTCTAAGATTTCACTTTATGCTTTAAGTCCTTCTGAATTAAATGGGAGAATTGTAACTCTTGATATGACAAGAAACTTGAGAGGAAAGAATCTGGAAATGAAACTGCGTATTCAGGCGGAAGGAGATAAGTTGAATGCAGAGCCAATCTCAATAGAAATCATGGGCTCTTACATAAGACGCATGATGAGAAAGGGAAGTGATTACGTTGAAGACTCATTTGTAACTTCATGCAAGGACGGCCAAGTAGTCGCCAAACCTTTCTTAATTACAAGAAACAAGGTTTCAAGATCAGTCAGAAATCAACTTAGAGTAACCGCAAAGGAATATTTATCCGGACATTTTACAACTCGCACAGCTAAAGAATTGTTCTCGGAGATAATCTCCAACAAGATACAGAAAGAATTGTCTTTAAAGCTCAAGAAGATATACCCTCTGGCTTTGTGCGAGATAAGAATATTCAGTTTAATAGAACAAAAAAAGTGAATATATTGATGTATATTAAATCTGCTGAAAAAGAACTTTGTTGTATGATTAATTCAACACTACATAACTAATATATAAAATTAGAGCATTATAATTACAAAGTGGTAACTAGCCAAAAAGTTTAAAAACTACCGGTTTTTAGGTTTTAATATGACAAATACAGCAACACAGTATAGGGCATATAAGGGTAGAAATATAGACCAGATGCCATTAATGTTATCGCTAGGAGTAAATCCTTTGTCAGCAGTTGAGTTTATGCGTAATCGGGATGCAATATTTACTCAACTTAGAGATGTTTATGCGAACGTAAGTGACTTGGTAGCCTACGGTGGAAAAGGAGCTTCTGACGAAATTAAGATGATTCTAACTATGGATAATCAAGGGAGAATCACTGAAAGTGGAAGAAAAACATTAGAATTGATTAATCCTAAACAAGAAAGAAATTCTGGTGCGATTGTTTTAAGCGACGAATTGTATGACGGATTTAATGGAGCAAATGTGATTAAGCTTTCAAGAAAAAATTTGAAGAAATATGGTGTGAACAAAAGATTAACTGGACCTCAAGTTCTTAATCACCCTGGATGGAGAGTTTTGTTAAGACATCCTGATGCAGTTCCAACTGAATTTGCGTATGATAAAGGCTTAATGCAAGAAGTTGTTGGTAAAACATTTGCTGAAATGAACAGCGGGCGTGATGGCTACAGAGAAGGAATGGGCTTTTACCCTGATGCTTCTAAAAAGCACGCAAAAATGCGGACGTGGTGTATCGGTAGGCTCGTATTAGGGTCTCTTGCTTATGGCTGGCTCAACCTTGATCATGACTATGGTCATTTCGTAGATATAGCTCCGAATGAAACTACATCTGAAGCTTCTCCATCTCAAAGTAGTTAAATCATATTAAAAGAGTACGTTCTTAGCGTTTCCTTTCTCAAGAGATATAATATACCCAATTAATATATAGCCCCGCCAGCTTTATAACTAAAAGTTATTTAAGTGGCTTTTTTGCTTAAAACTGAACAATTCTTTCTAATTCCTCTTTGTATTCTGGTAAGAGAACCCTTTCTGTTTCTTTTCCAAATTTAAAAAACATTGTATTTGCAAATTCTAGTCTTCCGATTCTTAATCCAACTTCTCCTAAATGAGTTTTTTCTCCTTCTATGCAAGTTTCTTTCACTCTTTTAAATATATTTTCTGGACTCCAATCTGCCATGTATATTTGAGCATGAGGATATGTAACTCTCCATAATAAATCTGCAATTCTCATAATTATTCCACTATCGGTTGTTGGAAGTTTTCTTGTATCGTGGTCTCCAATTATATCTGCAATTTCAAAATGATATTCTTCAGAGGGATAACCTATTTGTTTAAAACCTCTTCCAGCGACCATAATCCCTCTATTTTGATGCGGTCTTCTCAATTCTTCAGAATCTAAGACTTTTAGATTACCTTTATTTAACTCTACTAATTTTTTCCATTCTTCAGGATCATTCCCGTACCATCCAGTATCATGAAAGATTATACTTGGAACAACAATTTCTCTTATTCCTGGCAAATAATCAAGAAGTCTTATTCCAAGAAGAGTTGATATTTCTCCATGCCCGGGATCTTTTCTTTGATCTTGGTAATGAGCAGAATAATTCCAAAGTTCTAATTCTTTTTGTGTTAAAACTCCAAGCCCATTTATATTAACACCACTTCTCGCTTCATTTCCTAAAACCCAACCTGGATAATCAATTGGGATATACTCCTTTAGGTTAAATGTTTTCATTATGAAATAGATTTTAAGGTCTTTTTAAAGATTATGGAAAAAAGTATATTCTTTTACACCGAGTATTCCGAGGTTCAACTCCTCGTGGGACCATTTATAAACAATAATAGTTAAATTAATATAACTTTTATTATTAGTAAAAGTCTAGGAAATATATGTTATTATTTACACCAATATGGTGCTTTTACTACCCTAAAACAATAATCTTTTTGTTTGCTTTTTACATTACGGATGAAGGAAACGCTTCACGTCACGATTCATAATTGTGCCATGGCTTTATATGATTTCCTTTTTTGCTAACCCATAAGGATAAAGTTGGTAAAGGTGGAAGTAAAGATTTCCATTTATAGCCATTATACGTAAAAAATAAAGACTTTGAAAATTCATTATAAATAATTAATTTATCATATTCAGAACATTTCATGTAAGATAAAAGGCCTTTTTTTGCATCGTTTCCATGATGATGTCTTTGAGCTGCAAGAACCATAAATGACTTTATTTTGTCTTGTGCCATAGAATTCTTATTTAAATCTTCTAGTTTATAGCCATACTTAACCCATAGTTGAGATAGGGAGATGGTCTTTATTCCAAGTTTATAACATGTAGTCTGAATAATTTTATAATATGAACTAATAGTTTTAGAAGAAATTTTATTTAATTCTCCGTGTATGTCTGTTAAAATTAAAATTAATTTGGTATTTTCATAATATTCTCTAATTCCTTCTTGTATTTTACTTAATTGATTGAGAGCGTCTTTGTCTATATCCGTCACTTCTTCTTTTTCAACTCCCCAATAACCAACAATTTTCAATTCTTCTTTCTTTTCAAGAACATCACTTATTGATTCTTTTAAAAGAGAAAAATGATTAAATTTGAATGTTTCTGCTCTATCTGTTCTTTTATGGTTTAATAAGAAAGAGAGGATATTATTTACTATTTGCCCATTATCTTTAATTATAGATGAAAGGTTATCTTTCATAATTAATCTTTGCTCTCCATCTTTAAACTTATTATAATTAAATTTAAGATAAAATAAAAAATAGTAAATTTCTTCTTTAGTTTTAAAATTGTATTGTTTAAATTGACTCTTTATTTTAGCGAATACTTTGTCGGAGATTTTTTTATTAGCAATTTCACCCACTATTCCATCTCCCTTATTAAAATTAGTTCCCACATTCATTCCAGCCCCATTTGCAAAAGGAGCTTTATGCCTATAAGCGATATATTCGGGGAGATAATCTTTTGCAACTTCACGCAAGATATATTTTGTAATTGATTCCTTAACCTTTAACTCTCCAGGAATAGATAAAGCATAATTTACCAAAGATGTATCAAAGAAAGGACTACGTACTTCTATGGTGCGTCGCATAGCCATCTTATCTACTCTCATCATATGACCTTTTGACATAGATTCAAGTAGTTTAATACAACCAAAGTTAATCTTATTATTTGGCAATTCTAAAAATTCATTGTATCCACCAAATAATTCATCAGAACCTTCTCCAACAAGAACTATTCTTAATTCAAGCTCTAAAGCAGCTTTAGATACAAGATTATTAGCAAAAGAATGTCTTATAATATTTGGTTCGAACGATTCTGTATAATATACTATCTCTTTAGACTCTTTTTCATAATCTATATTTGGTTCTATTACATTATATTTCCATTTTCTTTCTTTGCATAGTTTAACTGCATTGATATAATCAGAAGAACTTTTAGTCCCAAGTATAATCGCAGTAACATCTTTGTGGTACTTTGTTGCTAATTCCATAATTAAACTGCTGTCAACTCCACCGCTCAGAAATACACCAATAGGTAAATCAGTTTGCACTCTTTTTTGAACAGCCTCTTCAATGAGTTTTTTTAAATCTTTCTTTATTTTCTCCTCAGAATTACTATTAAATTCTTTAGAATATGAATAATATTTTGTGAACTTTCCTTTGTGATAGAAATGTCCTGAAGGAAATTCTCTTATTTCATCTATTTCTTTAAATTGAGAGAGTTGTTTTATTTCAGAAGCAACAAATAGTCTTCCTTTTTTATCATAAGCATAACAAAGAGGTTTTACTCCTAGTGGATCTCTCGCAATAAAAATATTACCGTCTCTTTTATCATATATAACGAAGGCATACATTTCAGAGTCAATCCTACTAATCATTTCAGTTCCGTATTCTTCCCAAAGATGAACCAGAACTTCCGTATCGCAATCTGTTTTGAAATGATGTCCTTTTCTTATAAGAGATTCTTTTAATTCCTTATAGTTGAATATTTCTCCGTTTTGTATGGCGAAAACAGTACTATCTTCATTGGCAAATGGCTGTTTTCCTTTGTCTCTATCTATAATTGCTAATCTATTTACTCCTAAAGCACAAGAGTCAAAGGTTATTGACTCATATCTATCGCTACCTCTATGCTTTATCTTTCTAAGAGAGATTCTTATATCTCTTCGAAGGTTTTCACTTTCCCCAAATATCGCTATTATTCCGCACATAGAAAAAAGAGATTAAGATAGCATTTTAAGTATATACGCTCCCAATTGAGACTATTATAGTAAGATTTAAATAAGGAAAGTTATGTAGATAGTATATGGATATGTCTATACTTGAAGACTTAGGTCTTACAAATGGAGAAATAAAAGTATACCTTGCTCTTTCTGAATTGGGTTCAAGTCTAGCAGGACTTATAATTGAAAAAACAAATCTCCAGAATTCAGTTGTACATAGAGCATTACATTCACTCATAGCGAAAGGCCTTATTACATATAGCATTGAGGGGAGAGGTAGAACTTATCAGATATCCGACCCAAGAAATTTTATAGGTTATCTTGAAGACAAGAAACGAAAATTCGAAGAAATAATCCCAGAGCTTGAGAAAAGAAAGAAAGCTGCTAAAGAGATTAAAGAAGCTATTACATTCAAAGGCAAAAAAGGAATTACACAGATGTATATGGAACTTTTAAATTCAAATGGAAAAGAATACAATACATTTGGAGGAGGTAAAAGAGTCACTTTCGATATAATGGGTGAAACCTGGTGGAGAAATCTTCATATTAAAAGAATTGGTAAGAAAATAAAATCAAGACAAGTTTTCGATATAACAATAGAAGCATATGGAGAATCTCTTAATAAACTCCCATATACTGAGATTCGGTTTTTACCACAAGAATTTGAACAACTCTCAGAAACAGTCATCATTGGAGATTACGTTGCTATAGCAATATTTACTAAAGACCCTTACGGAATACTTATACATGACAAAGATGCTGCTGAAGGTTATAGAAAGCATTTTGAGCTTTTATGGAAAAGTGCTAAAAAGTAAGATTATTGTTCTTTGGTAGAAAAACCTCCTGTTTGTTTACACCGAGTCGATTGCCAAATAACTCTTAGTTTATTCAAAATAATGGTTTAAACTATTTGGGTGGCTATCAAACCTTTAGTTGGATAGCCCCGCCCGGATTCGAACCGGGGTCACAGGCGCCAAAGGCCTGTATCCTTGACCACTAGACTACGGGGCTTTACTTTACGAGATATAAGAATGTTTTTAAGGGTTGTGCTTCTTGATGAAATATGAAGAGGGTGCTAATTTTTGATTATGATGGAACATTAGTGAATTCTCTTTTTATAGTATATAAATCATATACTTCTATAACTGAGAAATACGGTCTTGCCCTGCCCAAATCAATAGGAGAATTTACTTTATTATATGAAAATAATTTCTATAAATCTTTGAGACAAAAAGGACTTTCAGAAAGAAAAATACATTCACTTATAAAAGATATGAGGGGAAGCATGGCAGAAGAATATGCAAAGCAAAAACCATTCCCGGGCATAAATTCAGTTCTAAAAAGAGTACATTCCGAAAATTTAATAATAATTATCACTTCAAATACATCTTCAATAGTAATGAAATCAATTAGGCATAATAAATTATCATGGATAAGCAAGGTAATTGGAGCAGAACAAGGAACAAGCAAAGTTGATAAAATCTTGAGTATAAAAAAGAAGCATAAGGGTGCAGAGATATTTTATATTGGTGATACAATGGGGGACATAAAAGAAGGTAAAGAAGCGAAAGTCAAAACTGCGGCGGTTACTTGGGGATATCATACAAGAAAACAGCTTTTATCAGTCAAACCAGATTATATTTTTAGCAAACCAAGCCAGATTGAAGTTTTAGCAAGGGACATTATTTATAAATAACATCTGCTTATCATGAAGATGAAGTTCAGGGTGATTTTTGCAGTATTTATCTTTTTCTTAGCTTTGTTTATAATATTAGACATAACTTCTTCATCTTCTCTTCCAGAGTATAATTTGAACATAAGTTCAAGAGAAGACTTTAAAAATAGCACTTCTAAAATATCTTACGGATATATAGTTGAGTTTAAAGAGCTGCCATTATTATCCGATATCGCTTTTTCAGAGAGATATTTGGATAGTCTCGAAAAAAGAAAGAGGGCTTTTGAGAAGAGCAATAAGATAAGTCAGGCAAAAAAGATTGATAGACTGGCAAGAGATGTGGAAGAGAGCATGCCTAATTACATTGAAGGAAGAAGAGAGAAGATATCTAAAGAACACAAAAAAGCATTGATGGATATCAGCGGAAGGATAGAGACAGAAAGACATGTCTCTGAAGAAAGGGAGATTCAAAACATAGTTGCTTTTACTTTGCCATGGATAAGTTTCTTCTCTTCATCAATAACTGGAGCAATTATAGAAGAAAATGCATTCTTAGAGCCATTACAGGAATATTATGCTGTATCAAATGCCATATTGCTTAACATAAGCGAGGAAGAAGCCGAGAAAATTAAGTCTTCTCCTTATGTAAAAAGAGTTTATCCCAATTTGCATGTCAATGCGTTGCTTACTTCATCTGTTCCAGGCATTCACGCTTCAGAAGTATGGAATCGCGATAGCGAGGGAAATCCCTGTGCAACAAGCGGGAAATCATGCTTAACTGGAAAGGGAGTAGAAGTAGCAGTTATAGATACAGGAATAGATTATACACATCCTGATTTAGGAGGATGTTTTGGTGCAGGATGCAAGATTGCAGGCGGCTGGGACTTTGTAAATAATGATTCTGATCCCATGGATGATGATGGGCATGGCACTCATGTTGCTGGAATTATAGCGGCTAAGAAAGAATCAAATGCGCTCGTATTCCTAGCGTCTCCTATAAGCTACTGGGAATTCAATGAGAGCATATTGAGGGGAAACGTAGGAGAGATAAAAGACGGCATGGGAATAAACAATGGGCAAAGCTTTAACGGAGTAAGAGCGAAAAATGAAGGAATAAATGGAAAATCATTCCAGTTTTATGGAAATGGAACCCAAATCCGAATACCTGCATCTATTTCTCTAAATCTAAACAAAGAATTTACATTTTCAGCATGGATATATGTCAAAAATATAAGTTCACGACAAGGCATTTATTCAACAAGACTTGCCAATCTTCCGGGCTCTTTCCAAATAGAAGTCGGACCGGGAAGTAATGGACGGGGACGCATTTCAGTAAGCACGCCTAATTCTTGGAATGCAGAAACTGGAAATGATGTCTTGAAAGAAAATTCTTGGTATCATATAATTTATACTAGAAATGGCACAAATTTGCAGCATCAAAAAATATATATTAATGGTGTGGTACAGCCTCTTATTGCAAACAGCCCTGTTGAATTTACTATTCCTCAAACTTGGGTGGTTATTGGCGCAGGAACGCAGAACACACAGTTCTTTAACGGAAGCATTGATGAAGTAATTGTTTATAACAAACTATTTTCTGCCGATGAAGCTCGCACCTTATACACTAAACAGGCAAGTAATCTTGTTGGATTGCATACTCCTTCTTCTTTCCAGACAGGATTAAATGGAGTTGCTCCGGATGCTACTTTATATTCATATAAAGTACTTGGACCCTCTGGTGGAAGTATCGCAAATGTTCTTGCAGCATTAGAACGTGTCGCAGACCCAAATCAGGACGGCAATTTTGATGACCGATTTGATATTGCAAGTTTAAGTCTTGGAGTAAGCTGTTCTCAAATTTATGGTGGATACACTATTGAATGCGGTCCTGACGACATAATGAGCACATCAATTGACAATTTAGTTGATGTTGGTGTGAACGTTGTGGTTGCAGCAGGCAATAGCGGACCAGCTCTGGAAAGTATAGGTTCTCCGGCAACTGCTCGCAAAGCCCTAACTGTTGGGGCGGCAGACTCAAACGGAAATGAACTTGCATATTTCAGCTCTAAAGGACCAATAATATGGGATAATGGAAGCATTTTCAAGCCAGACATTACTGCTCCCGGCTTGGCAATTTACTCCACAATGCTCTCTTCAACTTATGAGTATCTTTCAGGAACTTCTATGGCTGCCCCTCATGTTACTGGAGCCTTGGCATTACTTAAGCAACAGCATCCAACATGGAGTTCTCAAGAGATTGCACAATCGTTGAAAAGCAGTGCAAGTCAACTGACAATTCCTGCAAAAATAAATGAGCAAGGTTACGGTTTTATTAATGTTCTTGCTGCGACTCGTGAACAAGAGCGCTCATTACGTTTAATAACTAATGGAAAAGTAGAGGGAATATTATCTATTGAAGCAGAACAATCTGGAGGAGTTTCGGAGAGCATAATTATCTCGTATGGGGAAGGCTTTTTTCCGGAAAATTGGACAGATATAAAAACATCAGTATCCGGGAATAGAGTAAATGCCTCATTGGATACTCTCATTTTAAGAGAAGGAAGATATGCTATAAAAGCTGAAGAGAAAAACGGAGAAGGAACAAAATTACACGATGAGTCTTTGATAGAAATTGACAATATAAAATTTGCAGGCTTAAAGGAAAGCCAGATTTACAGAGGAGATGGATTTATTCCAGTATATCTAAATATTAGTCCATTGAGAATATATTCAGAGATATTTAAAGGATATATTTTTGAATACAAACTTAATGATTCGAGCAGTGAATGGAAACATGACGCTTTAGTGGTTTGCAACTCCAATTCTACACTTATTGCATACAATGAAATTAGTGAAAGAGGATTATGCAAAAATAAAAGTGCGGATGCAGTATTTTTTATCAACACTAGCGTGCTGGAAACGATGGGAAGATATAATTTCAGAGTCCAAGTTAATTATACTGACAAAATAGTTGAAGATATATTGCCTTACGTGGTAATAGACAAGACACTTAGAGAAGGATGGCCAGTCCATATTCCATATGGGCTTGGAAATTTATATGCTGGAGATATTGTGCCAAATATTGCAGATTTAGACAAAGATGGAACATATGAGATTATAATCAATCGCGGAAGATTTGGCAGTTCTTATTACTCAACTCTCTTTGCATTTCATGCAAATGGCTCAATAATGTGGGAGAGCAATGTAGGATTTAATGAATCATTGAATGTTGAAGGAGAGTCCATACTTTCCCAGCCGTCAATTGGAGATATTGATGGAGACGGGTATAATGAAATCCTATTATATAGGACTAATTATTCAGGAGGATATAATGCCTCTATATATGCAATAAGCCATAAAGGGGCGGTTAAGGATGGTTGGCCAGTTTCAGTTCCCAATGCTTTTATCCCATACTCACTTATTTCTGACCTTGACAGAGATGGTGTTGATGAAGTAATCTTGTTCTTAAGCATTGTTATAGAAGATGAATATGAAAAAGTGGTTGTATTGAAAAATGGCAAAATAGAGCATGAATGGAAATTACCGCAACCATTGTACATATATGGAGACTTTAAAAATCCCGCAGTTGGCAATTTAGATAATGACCCTGAACTGGAAATAGTGCTATCGTTTGTGAACAATCCTAATGTCCCAGGTGTGCCGCCCGGAACTTCGCTTATGGCATATAATAGTGATGGAAGTAAAGTTGTAGGTTGGCCAATATACATGAACGGCACAGCAATAAATACTCATGTATCTGTAGGGGATATTACAAACGATAGCAAGTCAGAAATTATATTTGGAATATTAGATCACTCAAAACAGCTGGTTATTTTTGCATATCAGGGAAATGGGAGTTTGGTATCGGGATTTCCGGTTTATCTTCAAAATATAACTTCGTCTAACGGTCGTGCCGTTAATATAATTGCAGATGGATCATTTGCTTTGGGAGACGTTGACAATGATGGATTCAGAGACATAGTTGTAACTTCTGCAGGAATATATGCAACTGGATACAATACATACGTTATACACCACAATGGCTCATTAATGAATAGTTGGCCAAAAGACATATTAAAAGTCAGGTCTGCAATATCATATGGACCGGTGCTTGCAGACTTAGACAATGATGATAAACTGGAAATACTTGTTACTGGGGGAAGCGCATTTCCTCTTGAGTATGAAACTGGATTTGGATATACTAGAACAACTGATTATGGTGGTGTCTGGGCTTGGCACTCAAACGGAAGTGTTGTATCCGGATTCCCTAAAGGAACACAAGTTCATCCATATTCTTCGGCTGCAATAAAAGATTTAGATGGTGATGGAAATCTTGAGCTTATTGCTTCGTCTACATATGATTCTGTAATGTTGCGGGATGAAATGGGAATATTCAGGCAGAGAAGAGAAGGAACAATATATGTATGGGACTTAAATGCTGATGCGCTTTCACCTAAACAAGAATGGCTGCAATATAGAAAAGACAGCGCGCAGTCAGGATGTTTTGAATGTTCCCTTGGGGATAATGCGCTAAATATAACTATTTCAAATTATAATATCACTAATATGAGGTTTGTCGCCGAGAGAAAATCATACGGAAGAATTGAAATTTTGACAATTTCAAACATAAGCAAGAATAACATTCACAGAAACCTGCGTATAACTCATAATAAAATATCTTTGAATGAAAGTCTTGGAGCATTAAACAACTCTGCTTTTCTTACCTTTTCTAGTGTCTCTTTTATAAGTCCAATAGTCTTATACAATGGAGTACCTTGTCCTCCGGAAATATGCAGCAACATCACTTATAATGCAACTGCTAAAACTCTTAGATTAAACGTTGCGCATTTTTCCACATTTGAAGTTGTTGAAAGTTCAGTGTGTAGCAACGCAATTTGTGAGGTAAATCTGGGAGAAAATTGTTCAATATGTTCTCAAGATTGCGGAATTTGCAATGTTGAACAGCCACCTGCTCCACAGCAAACAGGAGGTTCATCAGGAGGCGGTGGGGGTGGTGGAGGCGGAGGAACTGCTTTATGCACACCTAAATGGGAATGCACACTAGATGCATGCAAGAGCGGAGT
This sequence comes from Candidatus Pacearchaeota archaeon, assembly GCA_018303945.1. GTDB lineage: Archaea > Nanobdellota > Nanobdellia > Pacearchaeales > GW2011-AR1 > JAGVXD01. The sequence continues at coordinate 20,581 of JAGVXD010000008.1, read as the reverse complement.
ACAAGTAAAATACTGCAAGGACTTAAATTCATGCAAGAGCGCGACATTTGAAAATCTTACATGCAGCAATGTTTCAATATCTCAACTGGGAGAATCAGGCGTAAACAATTCTGAAGAAATCAGCACTGAATTAAAAAAATCTGGATTGAAATGGTCTAAAAAGACGCGCCTGTTTACTATATTTTCTTTCATATTAGCAGGTTTAGCAATACTAGTCATGCTTATTTACAACTGGTGGACTAAACACAAAAAAATAGAGATATAAGATAATATATATTTGAAAATGCGGAAAAATATGTGATTAATAAGCCTGCTTGTATCTTCCCCGTTTTTCCACGATTTCAAGACGCTTTAATACGGATGATGCGTTGGGAGATTTTTTGTATCCTTTGAGAATATAAGAGAAAAGCTCTCTTGAATTAGAGAAATGTTTTGCTTCAAGAGCTTCCTTAATCAAATGCATATCAACTGCTTTATCCTCTGTTTTTTGAGACTCAAAGCTCAGCCCAAAGTCAATAAAGTAAACCAAATTATCTTTAAGTATCATGTTGCTTGTTGTCAGGTCTCCATGAATAATATTTGCGTCATGAAGCTTGGATATATTTCCCCCTATTTGCCTACATATTTTATTTCGGTTTTTAAGTGAGTTTAGAAAATCAGAGAGTTTTTTTCCTGAAAGGTATTCAATTTCTATTTCATTCTCTCTTTGAGAAAGCAGTTTGGGAACAGGTATAATCTTTAAGGCTTTATCAAGTATTTTCGCTTCTTTGCGCGTACGTTGTCTTCTTATTTTCTTGTCCAATTGAGGAAAGCGATAACCTTTCGCAATTCTTTTTTTAATGATTATATTCTTATTGCGAATTATGTGCGCTTCTGCGCCCTGTGCAAGCAGTTTCATATATGAGAAGAGAAGATATGATAAATAAGCTTTTTGTTTTTAGTATTATGCTCTAAATGGAATCATATGCCTGCCGGTGCGGGAAGCGGCATGAATATCTGTGGCTCTTTCGTTATGAATGCCCAAACCGTGTCCGGATTCATGCGCCCGCACATCCTGCTTGTCAAGTTCTGAAAGAGAGTTATTGATGTAAATAGTGTGTGTAGTTCCGTCATACATTCCCAAGACATTAGGCGGAAGCTGGGACGGAGAGACTTCAAGTACCTGGGCTTTGCTTTTATAATCAAGGCTTAGGTCTTCATATGGAAGATAAAAATGAGATGAAGAAACAGTTTGAGAATGGCAGAAAATATTTTTATCCCGTTGAAGGATTATATATACTAATTTAGAGACGCTAGAGTTTTTTGAAAGTTTTTCACTGTTTAAGTGCAGAGAAATATTTCTCGGATACTCATATTCAGTTTCTGGGTGAGATGATTTATATGAAAAATAGCCATTTGGCCTTATGAAAAAAGTATTCATCTAAAACCTCACTTTCTTGGCGAATTTCTTGGCGAATTTCATCATTGTTTTTTGATTAAGTGTTTCTCCTGAAAGAGAAGCTTGCGATTTAATCATCTCCTTAAGCATTTTGTACTGCTTTATGAGGGCGCGTATATCTGAAGTTGTTGTTCCAGAGCCTTTTGCAATTCTTTGCAATCGGGAAGTCTGTTTTTCAATGACTTCAGGGTTTTCAATTTCTTCTTTAGTCATGGAGCTTATGGCGTGCTTCCAATTCTTTGCTTTTTTCTGCTGCATAGCCATGGCTTCATCAGGTATTTTTGCTTTGCCTAAGCCGGGAATCATTCCAATTATTTTATCCATGCTACCTAGAGATTCCATTGATTCTAATTGTTGCTGTAAATCTTTGAGGGTAAATTTCCCTTCCTGAAGGCGCTTTTGAGTTTCTTCTATTTTGTCTTTGTCAATGACGTTTTGAACTTTTTCCATGAGGGACTTAAGGTCGCCCATGCCTAATAGACGGGAGAGAAATGATTCTGGGTCAAATGTCTCAAGGTCTGCAGGCTTTTCTCCAGTGCCAATGAAAACAACAGGAGCTTTTACTTCTGCACAAGCCGTCAAAGCTCCTCCCGCCCTGGCAGTCGAGTCCATTTTTGTGATTATTACTCCTGTGATGTTGACTGCTTCCTTGAAAGTATGTGCCTGTTTCTTTGCGGTCTGCCCTACATCTGCAGACATTACAAGAATTGTTTCAGTTGGCTTTGAAAGTTTTCCAATTTCTTTTATTTCCTTTATCAAATCAGATGAAAGGGCATCGCGTCCGGCCGTGTCAATTAATACCAATGAATATTTTTTAAGCTCGGGCTCGAATTTTCTCCATATTTTTTTAGCGTCTTTTTCCTCCGGGGAGATAAATGCAGGAATATTAAGCTTGTCGCATAATTGCTTTAACTGTTCTGAAGCCGCAGGGCGGTGAACATCTAAGCCAATTGCACAGACCTTGCTTCCTCGCTTTGAATAATATGATGCCAATTTTGAAATAGTGGTCGTTTTGCCTTGGCCATACAGACCAAGCATCATCCAGACGTTGTTTTTCTCCAATTTTATTTCTCTTTTTTCTCCAAGGAGACCGACAAGCTCATCATGAAGAAGTTTGACTACATGCTCTTTCTTTTCTACACCTTTGATTCTCTCATCCAGCGCTGCCCGCTTTATTTTCTTTGTAATTTCAAGCACTAGAGAAACATTCACGTCTGCTTCAATCAAGGCTCTTTGCAAGTCTCTTATAATCTGATCAACAAGGTTTTTGTCAAGAAAAATAGCATTAGCTATCTTGTCTGTTGTTTTTTTCAGCACCGAAGAGAGCTTATCCAGCATAAAATAAAGAGTATGCAGAGGGTATTAAAGATTATGGGTATATGAGCGTATCTGATAAATAATCTCCATTAATAAGATTATTATGCAAGGAAAGAGCAGTTCATAGCGTAATTGTATGCTGGCAGAAAAAACCAGAAATGACTCTTCTCGTAAGAAAATTAATAAGTATAGCAAAAAGTTTTTTTGGAGAATATAATTATGTTAGTTTCAATATTATTTTTTTAAACTATAGTCGAGAACCTAACAAATTGAACATTTATGCCTTGACTACTTCAGAAATCATGTTTCTGACAGCCGTCAATAATTGGAAATTCTTGAAGTCAAGTGAAAGGCATACTATTTTGTTAAATTTTTTATGTCTCTCACTATATTTCTGTTTGCTAGAGCATCAAAGAGAGCATAGGCATATTTTTCCTTAACTTTTTGGGCTTCTGAAGTATTTGTGTGGCAGGTGTTGAGATATATTTCTGAAGCCCAAACGCCAAGAGGTATCTTTACTACTAATATTGGGCTGTGAGGGCTTGCATTTGAGAAAGTTGCGGCACAATATCTGTCTTTTTCATGCCAGCAAATTCCCATCTCTTCAATTTGATGCTCATTTTCACAGGTTTTTTCATCTAACGGAATTCCTTTCTGTGTAGTGTATCTTGGATGATAGTTAATATCCCTTGCTGCTTTTATGCATCTTTTGCAGAGGTCTTGCACATTTACCGGAGAGTCAATGGTTAATCGATATTCATTGGGTAATCCCTCAAGGCGCTCATTATATAACTGGCAGGGATTTATGCCTATAAATGATTTTATTTTTTTTATCAGTTTCGACATAATTTTTAAAGTATGAAGAGTATTTTAATATATTGATTATTAATTCCCTATCTCGTTCGTCTTAATATATTTAAGATATTTTTTTAGCACATTATTAACTTCCCTAATAGATAGCGGAGTTTTAAAGAAAAATCGGTATGTTAGGTCGCCATTACTATGTAAGTAACGCCTCATATTTCTTATATCTGCATGAGTTTCTTCTCCGAGAATACGGGTAGTTGTGTAGAAGATTCCTTTTTTTCTCGGCATACGCAGAGTAAATAGCAATAAATCTGATTCTTGCACAGATGAAAGATTAGCTGTATATATTGTTTCATTTACTAATTCATATAGGAGCTCGGAAGGGTTTATGGAAATGTCAGATTCAGCATTAGACAGCAATTGTTCTATTTCTGACCTGCATTCCTGCATTTTTTCTTCGCTTATTCTCTCTACATCGAATAAGTCAAGAGCAAGATTATTTGGCTCTGCAAGAGAATATATTTTTGCATGTTTCAGTGGAATTTGCTGTTTGTAAAAGGAACCTGCAATTTTCCAGAGCATTCCCGGACGGTCAGGAGCAACGACTTGAATCAAAGCCAATTCTTCATCGTAAGGCTTATAATGCACAATAGGTTTCTGATATTTGGAGACTTTTTTTAAGATAGATACTATGGACTGTTTCTCTTTAGCATACTTGCTTCCAAAGAAACCATCTGGTATCGCTTTAAGAATGGCATTTCCTTCTTCATCTTCACATACATCACGTAAGACTTCTAATTTGCCATTATCTAAGAATTGTTGAGTATGTCTATAGAGATTAATCATTTCAGCCCAAACATCCCGGCCTATATGGTTTTTTTCCATATGCCCTAGGTCCGCATATGTAAAAAGCATTAGGCTACGCAGTAAAGAAGAGTCGTTTGAACTCCTAGCAAGTTTTTCTATTCCTCCTTTATCCTCGCTTATATTTTCTTGAGAAATATCCAATATAATTCTTTTATTATTGATTATGTATGCAATATTTTCAAGCGAACTCCTTGGCAGATGCGGATAGGAGGAAGAAAACATCTGAAAATATCTTTCAGGACTTATATCAAGAATAGTTGGAATGTCCTTGCATAGAAGTGCGAGTCTAAGAACTTGCTTCTGCGTGCTGTCCAAATAACCGTATTCTCTCCTGAAGAATTCAGTTTGCTTATCAATCTCTTCGTTATCTATAATTTTTTCCAGATTTTCAAAATTTTTGAGTCTTTCTTTAGTCCTTCTTCCACGCGTTATGTACTCATGTCTATGCCCTATTTCAAAGCGCCCCGTTTCAAGCTTATCAAATCCGGGAACAATTCTCTCGAATATATCCATTTCACATAAATGTTCCATTGTCTTTGCAAATGAACCTGGCGCTGCAAGCAAGTCAAGAAAAGCAGAACTATTTTTTAATGTAGTGCTTGCTTCTGCAATAAGCGAATGATATATAACCGGATCTAAAGCGATATTTCTTACTTGAGATTCATATAATAGCCTGTAGAATCTTTCTTGGTTATCCGCAAGAATTACACTCTGGTCAAAAGACAAACCTCCAAGAGTGTATATTATGCCTCTTGGCAGATTAATTCCTCTGGATAGTCTCTCATGAATGGCTTGTGCAGAGTATTTATGTATTCTTTTTCTTGCCATTATCAGAGAGTTTAGTTCCTCTTCCCCAAAATGTTTAATTAAATCTGTTAAATCCTCATATTTTAAGACGTCTTTTTTAATATCAGAAATATCTTTACCGGATTTTGAATGCATTGCCGCAATCCAAGCGCGAGTTCTCAAGAGAATTCCAAGGCTATCTATCAGTCTTGTATCCAAAGTCGGATAAATTGAATTTGACGAGTCATAATTTTCCCATGCTTTAATCCAGACACCTGTTTGAAAGTCGCGCAGGCCTCCCTTGCCTTCTTTTATATTAAATGAATCCAATTCATCATACTCTTGAGGATATTTATCATGGCGTCTCTGCATATCAGGTATTTTTGTAAGAACAAATTCAAGCTCTTGCTTTTTGCTTGCCTTTCTTAAATGTGCCCTCAGAGAATGCTCTAAATTGCGGGAGCCGGCAAGTCTTCTAAAGTCCAGGAGAGCAGTCAGCTTTTCCTGCCCGAAAAGTGAGGGGTCTACTATATCTTGAGGAGAGTTGATTATCATCTCTTTTTTATATCCTAAAGTATTTTCCAGAGTGTTTCTAAAATCTGCAGTGTATTCTTGAAGAAAATTCCTGTTTGTTTCTATATCTTTCATAAAGAGAAAGATATCCAAATCAGAATTTAGAGTTGTCTCTTTTCTTCCATTAGCCCCGCCTACTCCGAAGAGAAAATCTCCCCTTATATGTGTCTTTGTTTTTTGTTCCAGAAATATTTTGTTTAAAATATGATCTAAAATCTCTGTATATTGATGACATAATTCTAGTCCATTTGAAAAATTAGGGGAGAGCGCAGAGGAAACGTAATTATCTTTAGATATTTGCATGGCCAAATCATATTCTCCGTCTCTTATTGCTTTTTGCACTTCTTCTGTAAACAAAACCACATTTTTTAGAGTATGTGTGTACTTTTATAATTGGTGATGAAAATTAACTACCTATTTTAAGTGATATTATATTACGACATATTTTAATATATCAGCTTATTAGGATTTTATGGCAGTAATTAAAAGTGCGGGCATTTTACTTTACAAAAGAGACAATTTGCTCAAAGTATTTCTTATACATCCAGGAGGACCATTTTTTAAGAATAAGGATGAGGGGTTCTGGGGTATTCCAAAGGGGCAGATTAATTTAGGAGAGAATTTTTTAGCTGCAGGAATAAGAGAGATGAAGGAAGAAACTGGCATAGAAGTCTCTGGAAAAGAATTTATTTCGCTTGGAACGGTAAAGCAGAAAAATGGGAAGATTGTCCATGCATGGGCGTGTGAAGGAGATTGGTCAGGATTGCTTATATGCAAAAGCTGGGTTACTTTAGAGAATCCTGCCCGTTCAGGCAATTTTGTTAAATTTGCAGAAGTGAACAGAGCGGGCTTTTTCACTGTTGAAGAGGCAAGGAAAAAGATGAATGCGGCGCAATGGGCTTTTGTTGAGAGATTGGAGAATATTTTGTCTAAGAAAGAGATTTAAACTCATTATATATCTTAGTATTATGTCTAAGTATAGTTCAAAAACAGAAACTGGAAAATGTGTTTTTTGCGAGATAGCTTTAGGAAATAAAACCCCTCAAGGCAATGGGAAATATTGGGAAAGCGAGAAGTATATTGCATGGCTTTCTCCTTTTCCAAATACAGAAGGTTTTACAGTAGTAATTCCAAAGAAACATTATACGAGCGATGTCTTAAAGATGCCTGATAATGAATTGTCAGATTTTATAATTGAGGTAAAAAATATATCTAAATTACTTCTGGAATATTTTCCAAATGTGGGGAGAATAGGTTTAATCATGGAAGGTACGGGCATTGACCATGCACACATAAAACTTATTCCTATGCATGGAACAGAACACATGAAGAGAAATGTATGGAAGCAATATTCAAGCAATAAAGATGATTACTATGAAGAATATAAGGGATTTTTATCATCTCACGATGGCCCAAAAGCAGACTTTGATAAAATAAGTGAGCTAGCAAATAAGCTAAAGGAATTGAAACTTTCCAAGTTATGAGATGTCTAAGAAATAAAGAATTCCATCGGAGCAATCAATAAAATATGGACTGCATACCCTAGTACAAATTAAGAATTATTAATTATGAGATAGTGAAATATGTCATGAGCTAGGACAAGATGAAATTACCCCATATCTTTAAAAACCCCTAATTTCTGTGAATAATAAGATGCCTTTCAAAATTAACATATCGGAGAAAGAGAAGTCATGGAAGCTTGAAGTGCAGGATGAGTCGCTTGTAGGCAAATCTGTAGGAGACACATTTGACGGAAAGGAAATTAAGCCCGAGCTTGCTGGATACCAGATGCAAATAACCGGGGGAAGCGATATTGCGGGATTTCCATTGTCTAAAGATGTAGAGGGAATAGGACTTAGTAAAGTTCTCTTGACTAAAGGATGGGGAATGCGAAACACCCGCCCTGGAGTTAGAATGCGCAAGACGGTAAGAGGAAAGAATATAGCATCAAATACCTCACAGATTAATATTAAAGTTGTTAAAGCCGGAAGCAAGCCTCTTGCTGAAATTTTTTCTGACCAGAACAAGCCTGCTGAAGAAAAGGCAGAAAAAGCACCTGAAGTTTCACAAACCGCTTAATAGTGTATATTTCATTACAGCAATGTTTAATAGGATATTTTATATGAAGTCTTGGGTGATATGTAATGAACAAAACAGAAGATTTTGCGCCTCAATTTCTTGTGAATCATTCATATTCTTACAATCGCATCCTGCCTGAACTTATGCTCTCTGCTAGACCGCATGAGAAAGAATTTGAGCTTGCTGAAAGTATCATAACAGAAATGCCTGAAAACAGGCATACACGTTTGCGGCGGCTTGCTATTAACCTTTTAGGAACAAGAAGAGAAAAATTTGAAGCCCTTGATTATGCGGCAGAGAGAGATGAATCAGAGTTAAACAGAACGACAGCCAGAGAATGGATAAGCAGTCAGCCCTATGTTCAGAGTTTGATGAATTATTTAAAATTTCATGAGATAAACAATGGATTTGGAAGGAAAGAAAATAAAATAGATTATCCTGCTAATGCTTATGTCGGATGGATATATACCAGAGAAGAAAGCAATGATATGTTTTCTATATTCTGCACTGAAAAACAGCTCTATAATTTAAATGCTAATCCTCCAGCAATACATTATCTCTCAACTTCGCCCATGTGCGCATTTAAGATAATATACAAGGCAAATAAATACGCTAGATGGTTTGAGCATATATCCATTAAATTTATTGATAATGTGCCCGCTTCACCCTTGCTTGAAAGCCACGATGTGGGGATTGATAATTTTGGTCCGGTTATAGGATGTTCTGCGGCTCTTGCAGAAAGTCTTGAGCTGCGTCTGGGAGATAGACTGCTTTTGTATAAATAGAGCTGACCACAGCGTTTTTAAAACCTCCTCTGCTTCAAAATATATGAATAATGAATTAGAAACAATAAATGTTGGGATTGTAGGGCATATTGACCACGGAAAGACAACTTTCCTGTACAAGCTAAGCGGAAGATGGACAGACACGCATTCTGAAGAATTAAAGAGAGGAATAACCATTAAACTTGGTTATGCAGATATAATAATCTATAAAGAAAATGATAATTATAATACTAAAAGTGGAAATCCTGTAAGGCATGTCTCATTTGTTGATGCGCCTGGACATGAGATGCTTATGGCTACAATGCTCTCAGGAGCAGCAATTATTGATGCTGCCATCCTTGTAGTTGCAGCTAACGAAGGAGTAAAGCCGCAGACGCGCGAGCATCTGCTGGCATTGCAAGCAAAGAAAATAAAAAATATTATTGTGGTACAAAATAAAATTGACCTTGTAGAAAAAGATCAAGCAATTAAGAATTATCAAGAGATAAAATCTCTGCTTAAAGGAAGGTACGATAACGCACCAGTAATCCCTGTTTCTGCACAGCAAGAAGTTAATCTTGACAAGATTTATCAGGCAATTATGGAGATAGAATCTCCTAAAAGAGATATAACTGGGGCACCATGGTTTGTTGTTGCAAGAAGTTTTGATGTTAATCGTCCTGGAACAAATCCTGAAAAATTACAAGGAACTGTTTTAGGAGGGACATTGCTTAGAGGGATACTAAAAGTCGGAGATAGCATAGAGATTAAACCTGGAATAGTCATAAAAGAGGCAAACCAATATCACTATCGGACTGTTAAAACGAAGATAAGAAAGCTTTTCAATGGCTCACAGTCAGTTGATATTTTAACTCCTGGAGGCAGCATGTCAATTGAGACAGAACTTGATATGTCTCTTGGAAAGTCAGATGCATTTGCAGGATGTGTCGTTTCACACCTAGGCGTATTGCCGGAGCTTGCTTCAAATGTTAGGGTAAAATATAAATTGTTTCCTGAATTATTCAATTCGCAAGGAAGCTCAAAGATAGAATCTGTTAAAATGTCTGAAATGCTTCTTTTGAGCATTAACACTTCTATGACTGTCGGAATTGTCAAAAAGCTTTCTCCGAATGAGCTGGAACTTTCCCTTAAAGTGCCGGTAATATCCTTATCGGGAGAAAATCTTGGTATTGCAAGAAATATAAACAATCACTGGAGACTTATTGGTTACGGGGAGATTTTTTAGAAGTTTTATTGCTCAAACTGTGTGCAATACCCTCTAGCTCGCTACTATAGTTTACAGTTTGAGGCTTAAAAATACCTCGCTGTTTGCTCTGATGGGGATTTTTATTGCTCAAACTGTGTGCAATACTATAGATTGGGATTTTTATTTCTCTCCATCAATTCTTGAAAATGGATTAAAGCCGTAAGCTCCCCATAGATATGGATTGTATTCTGCTTGTACTTTAACTGGAGCAAGACCGAGACGAAATATGCGGTTGGCATTGTTGAAAATTATATTGTCCAGAACATTTTCTTTTATGCCGTTCTTTCTTAACAATTCAATGCCTTTGGGCCAGAATAGCAGGGCAGGTATTCCTGAAGGAGGTATTTTTCCCCGCTCTCTTAAGTTTTTGAGATAAAATGGATGCGGCGCATGGTCACTTCCGATAACATCAACATCTCCTCTTAATACTCTTTCTAAAACTTTTTCTTGGGACGATTTATGTCTCAAAGGAGGGTTAATCTTGACTATGTTCCCATGAATTGCATAATCTTCATTAGCATTGAGAAAACAATGATGCCATGTCTCTTCTATTACTATCTCAAATGAAACTTTGCTTTTCATATTATTTATATAATCAATGCTGTTTGGGCTTGAAACATGCGCAAAATAAAGTATTCCTCCGAATCTGGCATCTACTGCATTTTTAACAGTTTCTTCTATGGAAGCGGTTTCTGATTCTTCATTTTGCCTTAATGAATGAGTTTTAGGATAGAGAGAATTATATTCTCCAGTGAATAGAGTCTCGTCTTCCGCATGAAAAATAGAAACCCCTGTGTATTGCATACGGCTTTTAAGAAACATAATATCCCGTCTCATTTTTGAATCTGTTATTCCCATGTTGCCTGTAGAGTGAGTATTGAAAGTTTTATCTGATCTAAGTCCGTTTATTCCAGACATAACTGCCCTCAAAGAAGATTCATTTTGACTAATGTCGTTAGTCATGCCTATATGTATAAAATGAAATATACCTTCTCTGTAAAGACTGGATTGATTCAATCTAGATTCAATAGCCTGGACATTTGTAAGCGGTGGAGTTGTATTTGGCTGTTCCCCTACCGATATTATTCCTGTAGCAAGGGCATCTCTAAATCCTATCTTTAAAAATTGATATTCTAGATATTCATTGCCCCTTAAGTGAACATGTGGGTCTATCGGTCTTGTATAACTTATAGATGCCATAAGCTATAATATGTTTTCTGATTTAAAAATGCATGCAATTACTTATATCTAAATCTTTTTTAACCTATAAATCTTTCATTGAAGATGCAAAAAGCTCTTGAAAAAAATGATGGACCATGTGTAATACTTGCCGGGGCCGGAACTGGTAAGACTTACACAATTGTTGAGAAGGTGAAAAAGTTGATAGCTGAAGGATTCTGCAAACCTGAAGAAATAGTGTGTATAACTTTCTCAAATGAGGCGGCAAATTCTCTAAAGTCAAGGATTCAGAAGGAATTAAATATCAATAGTCTGCCTTCCATAGCAACATTTCACGCTTTTGCCACAGATTTGCTTAGAAAATACGGGGAGAGCATTGGAATAAAGGACTCATTTTCCATTCTTACGCCGGACGATGCTAAAGTTTTATTCCACACTACATTGAGGGTGACTCCATATTATTGTCATAAGTATACGGCAGCTATTGGAATGGCAAAAGACATGGGAATACGTCTTGAAGACGTGCAGGAATATGTCTCAAAAAATCCGTTATCATTGAAATATGATAGCCTGATTAAGGAGCTAGAGACTCTTCAATTTGAACTTCAGACTTTATACCTATCAAGAGATAAAGCTGGCAAATCGTCTCTGGAGGGACGCATTGCAAAATTAAGCCATTTTGCAGAGCTTCAGAAATTTATCAAAGCATGGACTGCATATGAAAAGATAAAGAAAAAACAAAATTCTTATGACTATGCGGACCTTGCACTTCATATTCTTGATTTATTTGCCTGCAAGCCGGAACTTGCAAAATTATATTCTTATGTAATTGTAGATGAATTCCAGGACACAAACAAGCTTCAGCTCGATTTTTTATTTGTTCTTGCACCGCATAAGAATATTATGATTGTTGGAGACATGAACCAAAGCATATACAGATTTCGCGGAGCGTATAGAGAAAATTTTAAGATATTTAAACAGCACTTTCTGGTTGATGAAGAAGATATATTTAATCTAAACAAATCATACAGATGCCCTAATGTTATAGGAAGAGTTGCTCATCAACTAATAAGCAAAAACTATGAAAATCCGTCAGAATGCTTTAGCGTTGAAAATGCACATGGTTTGGAAGGGGATAAAATAAAGATATTTGAGCTTGAAAATGCACATGAAGAGGCAAGAAAAACAATAGAAATAATTCAAGAGGAGAATGCCTTGGGTCATCCACTAGAAGATATCTGTATAATGTTCAGAACGCACCAGCAAGGGAGAATTCTTAGAAAGACTCTTGATAACGCAAAAATTCCATTTACGTCTGTATCTGAAAAGTCTCTTCTTCAGATACCTGCAATAAAAGTAGTTATTGATTATGCAACTATTCTTGATTGCTTATCAAGAAATAAAAAAGGCGGTGAACAGGCTTGGTGGGACCTTGTTTATCGTCTGCATTTCTCTGAAAAAGATCTCATAGTGATTGGTAAAGCAATGAAAGAAAGAAGAAATAAAGAATGTCTTAGCCAAGAACTAATTAAAGAATTGCAAAATCTAAGCTTGAGCGAAAATGGAAAGAAAATGGCTACTTCGCTTTCCATGCGCATAAAAGAACTTGCGTTTCAAGTTGAACTGCCCCTTGCAGAACTTTTTGAAAAGATTTTTATTATGGCTGGAATTGTAAATGAAAATGAAAACATGCAAAATCCTGAAACTATTGCTATTATAAGAAGATTCATAGAAGTTGTCAGACAACATAGTGCCTTGTATGGTTCAGAATTAAGCATATTCATGCATTATCTGGAAACTTTACGCCAGCTTGGCATTGAACTTGAGGCTCCGGCACTTGCAAAACCGGGAGTCAGGCTTATGACACTTCATGCAACTAAAGGATTAGAATATCCTATTGTTATTATAACCAACTTTGCGGAAAAAAGATTCCCTCTGGAAGAAGTAAAATTAAATTCTCTTGTGCCTTTAGAACTTCTGCCTGAATTCAGAGAACTTTCCAGATTAGATGAAGAAGAGAGAGAAATTTACGTACATGAATATGAAAAAAGAAGCCAGCTTCTTGAAGAGAGAAGATTGTGTTATGTGGCTTTTACAAGAACTAAGAAAAGACTGTATATTACATATGCAAAAGAATATGGAAGCAAGAAAACTGGCCCATCATTTTTTATGAATGAAATAAATTATAGAGATAACGCGGACTGTTTATTTAAGATAGATAATTCTATATTATACAAAGACACGCTTCCAGAATTAAAACCTGCAATTCCATTTACCAGAGTTTTAAATGCGCCCGGATTTGAAGATTTGCTCCCTATAATTGCATCTGGCAAGAAAAAACAAGAAATTGTATTTTCTCCTTCTTCTCTCTTGATATTTTCAGAATGTCAAAAGCGCTATGAATATAAATACGTCTATCAAATGCCTGAAGAAAAAACCATATCCTGGGAAGCTCTTAAGAGTGGGTCTTTTATCCATCTAGTTCTGGAGCATGGAGTAAAAAATGGTTTTATTTCTGCTGAGCAATTTCTTGATTATGCAAGAGAAATGCATCTTCTTGAAGAATGGACTTCACTTGATATGCGTGAGATTGAACAGCTCATAAATATCTTCTTTGCACGAAACAAAAAGAAATATTCTTCAAAGTCTTTGACCGAACAGAACCTTAATACTGAATTGGGAGGGTTTAGATTCATTGGATTTGCAGACCGCATTGATGTCAGATATGACGGACTGGAAATTGTAGATTACAAAACAGGGAAACAGTTTGTAAGCCCTAAAAACAGAAATTGGCAGCTGGGATATTACGCTCTTGCTGCCCGCAGATTAGGCAATGTAAAATTCCTTACATTAGATATGCTTAAACATGAAAAACCTCTTGAGTTTGAGGTTTTTGCCAATGGAATTGCCAAAGCCAAGTATTCTTATTTTTCATTCTCAATACCTGAAGTAGAAAAAGAGCTTATTGAAACTGCCGGCTCTGTTATGAGAGCATATGAAAAAGGATTTAAGCCTTGTCCGGTTGACAAAAACTGTGATTTCTGCAATGAATATGTTTATGGATTATGATTTTATTTCGGATTAAGAAAATACCTTTAATGAAGAAAATCTTCCTCTCTAATGGATAACTGTCTTGCTTAGATGACAACGAGAGGCAGTTCTCTATATATTATCTTCTAATTTCTCTTTCAATTTCTTCAGAAAAATAATATATAACCTCATATGGAAATTCTGTTTGTTGTATGACATCAGCAGAAATTAATTACTAGATCGTAATCTAATCTAGTAGGATTAAATTTTTTCCACTCCTTGAAATGTGGCATGAAGACGGCCTGGCATTTAAGTGCTTCTCGCACTCCTCTTCTTATATAAAACATAGAAAACATTTCTATCTGTAACGGCTATATGATTATTTCAAAGATAATGTATATTCTTAATCCTATCAAAGAGAAATGCTCCTGCAAGAAGATATCCCGCTGCGCCAAGAAAGCCAAGAGCCATGTCTATCATAGTATCATCAAGTCTATCCATCAGTATATTTAATTTCTCGAAAGATTGCAAATCTCTTATAAATACACCTTGAAGCTTTGAGTCAAAAATATAATCCAGGCCGTACTCACCCAACTCAAATAGTCCGACGCTTCCAAGAACTATAAAGAAAGTAAATATAAGTTTCCAATGCGTTTTTATTTTCAATTTTGTGACGAGATGAAACACTATTGAAGAAAGCATTACAGGCTGAATAAAGTGAAGAAACTTATCATATGATGGTACTAGAAAGTAGAGTTGGCTAAGAAAGAAACTTGCCGTTGCAATAAATAATATGAATATATAGTGCCTCCAGCGAAACTTTAGGTTTAAATAATGGTCAATTATATAGAAAACTAGTACGAGCCATATTGTAGAGCCGGCTCTTGTCCACGTAGATATGTTCTTGAAAGTGTAAAGAACCACTAAAATAAAGAGTGATACCGCCATTGCTACAATGCGCTTTACATGATAATGCGCCGCTTCTTTCTTCACAGCCATGAATAACTTGAGTTAATCAAATTTAAAATACTATCGTCCAGAGAAAAAACCTTAAGGTAATCTTTAAATAGAACATGTACTATCCGAGTTTGTAAAAAGATGGCTGAAAAAGAAGTTTTAATAAAAGAGAAGATAGAACATGAAGGAATATTTAATTTCAAAGACTTCTACAAATATTCCTATCAGTGGTTCAAAGATGAGCAATATGGTGGTTTGGTAGAAGAAAAGTATCAGGAAAAGGTAACTCCTGCCGGGCGTGAAATACTTGTTGAGTGGAAATTAGGAAAGAAATTGTCTGATTATTTCAAAATAGAGATATCAATAAAGATAGAGGTATTTGGACTGCAGGATGTAGAAGCGGAAATTGATGGGAAAAAGAAAAAGACAAACAAAGGAAATCTTCGCATGGAGATAAAAGGAATGATAACCAAAGACCCTAATAGCAATTGGGAGAGTCCTCCATTGTATAAGTTTCTAAGAGAAATATATGACAAATATGTAATACCTGGGAGAATTGACGGAGTTGAGGATATAGTGACGAGTGATGTAAAGGACTTTAAAGAAGCATTGAAAGCATTTTTGGAATTACAAGGAAGAAGATCCTGACCATAAGCATCGCAAAGGTTGGTTAATTTATACTGGATTCAAGAGAACAAATAGATTTATTAATATGGATAATACTAAAAAGTAATATGTATTTGAGAACTCCTAAAACACTTGGAATTTTATCTCTTATTGCAGGGACATTATTTCTTTTGAATGTTTTTACTTCTATTACCGGCTTCGTTATCGCAGATAATATAGAGGGAGCCGTTTCCATTCTGGGAATGGCGTTTATTGCTCTGGGAATTGTGCTTATTTCATATTCTGAGTCAGAAGCTTATCATCAACGCGAATCTGTGCTGCGCAAAATGATTGGGGAAGAAAAATATGAAGAGCTTCCTGAAAGAGATAAATATGTGGTAAACAGATCACATCGCAGGCATATTAAAGCCGAAGAGCGAAGAGAGTACAACAGACAAAGAGAACTTGCTCGGAAAGAGAAAGAAGAATTACATATTATCAGAACAGAGAATTTTGAAAGAGCAATACAAGGACATAATCACTCTGAAATTGAACGTGCAATTAATAAAATCAGCAAAGGTTTGGGAAAGCAAGAAAGACTGAAACATCTGCCTGGACTTTCAATTCGCGTCTCTCGTAGAGGTAGAATTTTGTACGAGGTAGAAGGCAAAGAAGTAAAACTTACAGATTATCTTCCAGATCACAAATATTGGAAAGGCGATTAAAGAAAAGCAAGGATTTTTGCGAGTTTCAGATTAATTAAGAAAAAGAAATATCCAGAGTATGAAAAAGAGAGTTGAACTATATAGAAAAGGCATTATTGATTTTTCTACAATAAAGAATAGTTTTCAGGGCTGGCAGGCTTATGCTAGATGGGGAAACATGCATAGGCTAAGGGAAAAGATAAAAATAGAGATTATTGATATCTTGTGGGAAAAATTATAATATGCCCATTATTCACATAAAAGAAATAGTAAAATTAATAACTTGGAGAGAAAGAGTCAACCTTGCCTTCTTCCAATCTGGAGAATCCGCTATTCTCATTAAATAATTGAAGAAACGATGTCAATCTGCTGCCTGCAGGTATTGCAATGTATGCTAATAATTGGCTTGTTTTTCTTAAGAATATTCTTCACTTCATCCAAAGTTAAAATTTGAGTTATTCTTTCTTCATTTAAGTCATGCAAAGCAAAATATACTTTATCTTGAGCAGCATGCAGATAAAGTGATAAGTAGTACTCTTTAACTGCTTCTTTTAACCTTTTAATTTCTTCTTGATAGTCAACAAGAAAATTTCTATCTTGTGATTCTGGATTTTTCAAGTCCGCATTTCTCTTAAATTGGGCACATATAAATTCCAATTTTACCGCCGAGTCTTTCTTTTCAATTAACTCGCTAAGAGAATTACAGGAGCAATAACTTCTATTCTGCATCAATTGATTAAGATAATCTGCCTTACTCATCTGTTAGTGCGTTTTCTTTACTTTTTAATACTTTCTCTTATTACTACTTTTAAATTACTAAATGATAAGATTAAAATAGTGGATATTTATAGAAAATATATGACATACACAGCACAAAAAATAGATAATGTAAAAGGCCTTGGTGATATTTACCATGTAGCTGCGCCTTTAGACAAGCAACTAGAAGCTTTCGCAGCAGTAGGGATTCATTCTTTAGCTGCTCCCGATGAAGTGGCTCAAATAAGACTGGAAGGTCTTTCTAAAGATTATTCAAGAACAAGTATAGCCCCTGTAGCAATAAAAGGCGGAAAAACCATCCTAGTTAGAAATTCTCCTTTGATGAATATCGGCATGGCTTCAGCCGCTGTAAAAGCTCATGCAAACGGAAAGTACTTTGAAACAAGCAAGGAATATTATGAGGCGATGGAAGCTTTAGCACAAAGTCAGGATTCAATAGTACCAGAAGACAGAGATACCCTCATTCTTTCACAAACAGGAAACATTTCTTTGACTATAGAAATGCCTGAAACTCAATTCATTCTAAGAAAGCAAAACAAGCTTTACTTTAAGAAGTTCACTCTAGGAGAAATACCTTTTTCGGGTATTACTGGAGAGTCGAAGAATCTCGCTACTGTTAACTATCTGTGGTTCGACGTTCCTCTGTGCGGATCTCGGCTCGTTTGCAGGGGCAGGGGCTTGTACGCCGGCTTCAGGGCTTTCGGGGTGTTGAGAACTGGTAAAAAGTGATAAATTAAATTCTCCGTATTTATTATAATTTATCTGCAGAGCGCCTTATAATTGGGATAAAGAAAAAGGCAATTATTATCCCAATTATTACAAGGAATAACAGATATTTTGCGTATTTTTGCTCATTGGATGGAATCTTCACAGCAAACCATGCGCTTGAGGTTGCGGCGCTTTCTGCATAGCTAACTTTTACTTTGAGAATATAGCTGCCTTCAGGAGTATTTTCAGGAATTAATGTTCTTTTGGTAAAACTTGCTTGAGTTTCTATGGCTAAAGTTTCTTCACTTGCGAAAAGAATATGGCCATCGCGGTCAATTATTTCATAAGTCAGTACTGCATCAACTCTGCCTAAGGCTCCTAAATTGTATAGTTTAACTTCTGATAATAATGTCTTTCCAGGAGCAATTGTCTGGAATTCTTCAGGTATTTCTATCGTCACATCAAATAATGGATTTTTTTCCTGAACGCTAAGGGCAATAAGCAATTCATTTTCTTCAAAATCAGAGATTACAATCAATGAACCCAGATAAGTATCAGGAATGGTGTTTTCAGGAGCTATGAAGTCAAGAGTGATATTCCTAGATTCTCCCGATGCAAGATGTACTATGTCTTCCTGAATTTTCATGAATTGTTTTAAGTTTGATATGTCAAATGTCAATGTGTCCGGCTTGCTTCCCTTGTTCGTAAGAGTTATTTCTCTTCTTTTTGTCTCTCCCTGACGAATAGAAAGAGACAATTTATTTGGAGATAATTCTATCTTCTGGGTAATGTTTGGCTTGCTAAAAATGCTTGCTATTCCTCCGCCTCCTGTAGAGGAATCTACCGCAGTTGAAGCAGTGCCGCCTCCAGAAGGAGTTTCGTCTGCGCTGTAAGTGCTAAACCCCTGTACTATAAACTCAAGAACTCCGTCTTCATAACTATTTTTCGTACATATAGATTCAGGGCAGGGAGAGCCATCGCGCAATATGCGTGGATTTGTAAACGTGAGGTTTGAGAGTGTGAGAACTGCAGAGATGTTGAAATTAGGGAGAAGAGATGAGTTTAAAGTTATTTCATTATATGAAATGTTTACTGCGTTGTCAATATCTACAGTTGAATCACTCTGATTGTAATCTGCCAGCAAATCTATAGGTGAGGAAAATACTATCTTTCCAAAGGGTGTATTTTCCAGAATTATATTCATACTTCTTATTTCTTCAAGACCAAAAGTCATAAAGTTTATTGTAGCTCCCTTGTTTCGGTATTCTTCAAAAGAAATATTCAATATTGTGGAGTTTACAGCAAACGTGACATTTCTTGAAGTAATAGTATTGTCTGTATTGTTTACATAGAGTATAAGTCTATACTGCCCTTCTGATAAATTGAGCTGGACATAAGATGAGATTGAGATATTAGAAGTCCCATTTAACGCATACCATATTGATTGATGTCCGCTAGTGGTAAAATTTAGGATTATGGTTGAGTTCATAGGATAAGTCACATTTCTTGGTGTAATCAGGGTCAGTGATGCAGGTGCACCAATTATTGTAATTGAGACGTTAGTCTGCTGTGATGTAGCTTTTCCAGTTATAGAAATATTATTAAGCGCATTTACGAATACTGGTGAAAGTAAAACAACTAAGAAGCATAATATCAGAACTGCCAGATTTTCTTTTATCATTAATATATACGCTATTTAGCTTTAGCGCCTTTTCTCTTTTTAATTAAGATTATTATGATTATTAATATAATTATCAATGCAATTAAAAGCAAGATAGTTGGTGTGGATAATCTTGAAGTTGATTTTTTCTCTGATTTTGGCAAACTCTCAGTTACCTTTACAGTAAATGAAGTTCCATATCCGCTAGCGAATTGGAATTGTCCGGGTTCTGCTACGGGTGTGCTTAAGAAATCAACTCTTACTTTATATTCTCTGCCTGGAAGAGCGTCTTTTGGCACATGCACCCTCATTTTGACAGAGACATCGGTTTTACCTGATGACACAAGATATCTGTCTTCAGGATCAACAATTTTTGCAATTTCCCCTCCCAAAGTCACTGATGCAGTAAATGTTAAATCTTGGTCTGAACCGGCATTTTGGAGGATAAATTGAAATTCTTTAGTTTCTCCCGGAGAGAGAATAAGAGGATTCTCGTTTCCTTCTCCATCTTTATCCCAGTACGGAGATGAAACGCCTGCACTTGAAACAAAAGAACTAAACAATAAGATTAAAAGAAAAGAGCTAATTATTGAGAGGTTTTTATTGCTCAAACTGGGTGCAATACCACATAGCTTGCTGTGATTGGGATTTTTATTTATTTTCATTTTAATTTGTCCTCAAAGTCCATGCTCCCTGAGCCGACGTTGAATATGACTGCGACGATAGTTCGCTGCCTGCTAGAGTCAGGCATGAATAAAGCTGTTCTTGCCCTGTTATGCCGTCATTTACTGAATGATTTCCTCTGGAGAGAGTTGAATTAGTAATTGCAGTATAGACTGCGCGGGCAAGGGTTGTTACGTTAGTTGTTGTGCCTCCGCATTCAATTCCTCCATTGGCTGCAAGAGAGATGGTAAAATTGCCTGCATAGAGCGCTTTAGTATTGTCTGTTTCTCCAACTAGATGAGTTGCATTAAGGTCTATGCTTCCCGCGGCAATTGCTTTATTTCCAGTATTGTTCATCAAAAGGGGATCATTGCTTGATGTTGTATTAAGAGCGCCTGG
>JAGVXD010000007.1 GCA_018303945.1 Candidatus Pacearchaeota archaeon | reverse complement strand
GAGATATTTTCAGCAATTTAAGGCAGGAGACTCTGTAGCAGTAGTCAGAGAACACAGTGAGAAGTTTGGATACTCTCTTAATGTTCAGGGCAGGACAGGAAAAGTAATTGCAAAGAGAGGAACAGCATATTGTGTGGAAATTAAAGACCTTAACAAGCCAAAATATTATATCTTAAAGCCAATTCATCTAAGGAGGATTCAGACAGCATGATATTAAACAGGACACCTCTCGCACTTGCACAAGTAAAAAAATATAGCTTTAGCTTTGAGGAGAACAAAGTAATGAATGACTATTTAAAAGCATTCTGCAAGCTTGAAACAGCAGATGCAGAAAAATTATCTGAAGAAATACGCGCACTTAATAATCCAAAGATTCGCGAAGAGATGATTCTTAAGATTCTCGACATTATGCCTCGCGATGCCGAAGACCTAAATAAAATTTTCCTCGAAGTAAGCTTGACCGAGGAAGAGTCGAACGCTATTCTCGCGCTCGTGAAGAAATACTAAAATCATGACAGAGAAAGAAGATTATGCAATAATTCTAGATTACTTGCCTTACGGTTATCCAATGGGCGGAAAGACGAACGCTCTAGCTCAAGCAATAGGAGAAAAGACTTTAGCATTGCTAGAGTTAGTTCCTCGCAGAGGCATAACGCTGGTGCCAAAAGAAAAGGTTTATATAGGCCCGGAGAAGAGAGATAAAGTATACTATATCGCGGGGAGACTTCCTCGTGATAGACTTACAGAGACTGCGAAGATCCAGCTGCAGGAGTTCATAGAACAAGTGGTTGCGGAGCAGGAGAAGAAATTTATAGATTTCTTTAACACTGCCCAAGCCATTAATACTAGACTCCATCAGATAGAGCTTATTCCAGGATTTGGTCGAAAGCACACGCAAGAGCTTTTGCAGGCGAGAGAGGAAAAGCCATTCGAGTCTTTTGAGGAAATGAGAACTAGATTGAAAAACATTCCGGATCCAAAAAAAGCGATAGAGCGCAGATTGCTCGAGGAGCTTTCAGAAAAGCAGCGATTCAATCTTTTTGTACGTTAAATGGCAGAAAAAAAACAAACAGGCAAGTCAGAGAAGAGCGAGAAATCAAAATCAGAGCATAAGCCGGCAGCAATTGAAAATACAGAATTTTTAGTGCGTATCTACGGATATGATATAGAAGGTTCAAGAAATATATACGCTGGATTGACTAGAATTAAAGGCGTCTCATGGTCAATTTCCAACGCCGTTTGCATAAAGCTAAATTATTCACGTTCAAAAAAGATAGGCGATTTGTCAAAAGAGGACATTGTAAAAATTGAGGAGTTTCTTGATAAATTAGACATTCCAGAATTTTTGAAAAACCGCCGTTCAGACAGAGAAACAGGCGAGACAGGTCATTTCTATGGCACAGACTTAGACATGAAGAGAGACTTTGATATAAAGAGAATGAAGGAGATAAAGAGTTACAAAGGCATAAGACACGCTTCAAGGCTTCCGGTAAGAGGCCAGAGAACCAGATCTCACTTCAGAGCAAAAAGACTGACTGGTGGCGGAGTGAAGAAGGCGGTTAAAAAATGATTAGAAAACCTAAAATGTATGTGCGCCCTAAAAAGCTTTATCAAAGTTCCCGCATTGCAGAGGAAAACATTCTAAAGGAAAAGTATGGACTAAAGAATAAGAAGGAAATCTGGAAGACAAATGCAAAATTAGGATATTTCAGGAGAAGGGCAAAGAGTCTGGCAAGATCTTCGCTGGAAGAGCAGGAAGTTCTTTTCAGGAAGCTTCAAAATCTGGGGCTAAAGACTAGTACAATATCAGAAGTTCTCGCACTTAAAATTGAAGACATTCTGGAGCGCAGGCTGCCAACCGTGTTATTGCGGAAGGGTCTTGCAAATACTTCGCGTCAGGCACGCCAATTGGTCACACATAAGAAAGTAACAATAGATGGAAAAATAGTTAACATCCCAAGTTATATTGTCAGCATTTCAGAAGAGAACAAGATAAAGGTCGGCGTGGATGTAATGAAAAAAGAAATTGCTCCCGGTAAGCCAGAAGTTGAGGAAGAGGAGGCAGCAAAATGAAGAAGCAGGAAGTAAAAGAAGAAACAAGTGTTAAAGAAACCTCTTCAGAATCGGCAGAGGCAAAATCAAATGTTAAAACTACAATTGTAGAGGAAATAAAACCAGAAGAAGTTAAAGATGAACGTGCGGCAATAGCATACATATATACTTCACAAAATAATACTTTAGTGCATATAACTGATTTAGCTGGCAACACTATATGCCGAATATCCGGAGGAATGATTACTAAACATAGCCGTCTCAAAGCTGATCCTACAATTGCCATGTTCATCGCTAAACGCGCCGCAGAAAGGGCTAAGGACTTAGGCATAACAAGTCTTTATGTCCGAGTCAGAGCCAAGACTGGAAGCATAGGCACTGGTTCAGGGGCTCATGCCGCTGTCAAAAGTCTGGATAAGGAAGGATTCAAGATTATAAGCGTTTTAGACGCTACAAGAGTTCCTAGGGGAGGACCAAAGAAGAAAGGAGGAAAGCGTGGCCGAAGAGTCTAAAGATTTAAAAGCCATTTTTACATTATAACAACATGGAAATAGTGCAAAAAACTCCCCAGCTGCTGGTTATTCGCACCGACGCAAATGAACCATTGGCAAATGCTTTGCGAAGAAGCGTTTCAGAAGTTCCAACACTGGCAATAGATGAAGTGGAGATATTCAAAAATGATTCTGCTATCTACGACGAGATGCTTGCTCATCGTCTTGGGCTTGTAGCTTTAAAGACTGAAAAATCAATTTCATCAAAAACAAAGATAGACTTGAAATTATCTAAAATAGGACCTGGAATAGTCTATGCAGGTGATTTGGATGGCAACGCAGAAGTTATTTATCCTAAAACTCCATTGACAATATTGTCTGGAAACAATAAGCTTGAGCTGGTGGCGACTGCAAGTCTTGGCAGGGGAATTTCACACGCTAAATATGTTCCGGGATTATGCTATTATAAGCATATAAAAGAAATACTCTCATCACCGCAAATAGATCAGATTGTGCAAAAATCTAAGTTGGGCTTTATCAAGCCTGAAAAGAATGGCTCTAAATGGATTTGCGATTTAAACGACGCAGAAATAGATGCAATAAATACATTAGACAATGAAGCTATTAAAGATTCATCAGAGATATTATTTGTCATAGAATCCTTCGGTCAGATGGACGCAAAGGATATATTCTTAAAATCAGTTCAGGCGCTCGAGGACAATTTAGATGAGTGCGAGAAGGCACTAAAATAGAAACCTCTTTATTGCTCCAAATGGGTCTTATACCACATAGCTTGCTGCGAAGTGAGCGATAGGATTAATTATTTTACCAAATTAGTTCTTGACATAAACAGATTTACGGAATATCTTCTCGTTTACACGTCTCTTTGTATAGAAAATAAATATTATAATTCCTGCGATAATCATTATTAATGCAACTAATGCTATTATGATTCCCCTCTTCTTTTTCTCTTCAGGAGTGAGATTTTCTTCAGATTTACCATTTCCTTCTTTTCCGCCATCCCCACTTGCTCTTTTCTCTGCATCTTGAGGCGTTTCAGGAATATAGAGCGGCGTTAATATTACTTTGGCTTTCTTTGTCAGAATATTTATTGATTTAAGCATCACAGATATATCATTTTTATTATCATCTTCAAAGTCCACTATTTTTTCCTCTCCTACACGCATTATAAATGTCTTCTCTTTGCTTTTAATTGTAATAGCTGCCTGGACATCAGTTACATTGCTCACAATTAAAGTATGGCTTACTCCTCCAAACTTGAAAGTTGCACTCTCTCCAGAGCCCAAATCATATGATATGCTCTCATTCAATTCTCTTGCTCCAGTTCCTCCACCACCACTTCCGCTTCCACCGCCCCCACTTGAAGATGAACTGCTTGAAGAGCTTGCAGAAGTGCAGTTACTGCATGTAACACTACTGCTTGCAGATGAGGTCTTAGAAGCTACACCGCTTGCTCCAGTAGCTGCTGCAGAGAGCGTGTAAACACAGTTTCCGCTATCTCCCTGCGTTATTGTCCATGCAGTAGGCGTCCATTTTTGTTGATTTGTCAATCCAGTTGTTGATTTTTCAGAACTTTGAGTTCCAATACTACATCCTCCAGAGTCAAGATTTAGAGTAAGAGTGACGTCAATAGAACCTCCAGCAGTAACTTCAGGAGTGACTGTAAATGTATCTCCTGTTGGAGCGCTAGAGCGTGAATTAGTTGTGGTGACAGCAACGCTTATTACATTTGTGTCTTCAACACTTCCACTAGATACATAAGTGTCATCTACATTATCAAGGGTTATTCGGGAAAAACCATTTAATCCAGTTTTAGTTGCTCTAAGCCCCGTAAATGTGACATCCGTGCTTTGCCCCGTACCTACGCTCGTGCCAGAGGT
The DNA here is from genome assembly GCA_018303945.1 of Candidatus Pacearchaeota archaeon. Taxonomy (GTDB): domain Archaea; phylum Nanobdellota; class Nanobdellia; order Pacearchaeales; family GW2011-AR1; genus JAGVXD01. Next base: position 52,929 of record JAGVXD010000007.1, on the reverse strand, counting down.
AGCTAAGTAATTGGACGACTCAAGCCAATCATTTGAATCAGGATAAAGTCTTAATTCACTGACGGAACCAGAGGCATCTCCACTATTGTATATTCTGGCTGTACACGAAAAAACATCATTTACAGCTACTTCACTTGGAGTACATGAGAAACTATTTATTGCAAGGTTTGCCGCAGCACTAACTACACTTGTGCTCAAGAGCATTACTGCAATAGCAAAAAGATAAATTGTTAATTTCATGATGGTTGCACCTTGAAAGCCGCAACTTCATTGTTTGAGTTGCCATCACTATCATAACAATATGAATACAATCCATAATATTGAACAGTCCAGTTAGTTATATTTACTGTATATGTATGGCTTGTACTTCCGGTTGAGAGTCCTGTAGAGCCAGATGACCATGTAGACGTGCTCCCATCATATTTAGATGTGTACTGGTCTGAAGCATAGAATGTAAAGTAACTTGTCCCATTATAATTCGTATATAACGTAGTATTGCATGCCCCAATCTTTTGAGGCGAGACACTTGTAGTATTGGATGAATTTGTCACATTCCATCCCCCACAATTCCAGTTATGGAAGTTATAATAATTATATATTGAGACATAACACTGTGCATTCTTTGTAGTTGTCATGCTCCATAAGAATGTTCCGTTATTGTAAGTAGCGTTGTTTACTGGAGAGACAATTGTTATATTTATAGATGTCTCATCTCTAACTTTGACTTGGCTTCCCGTTATTGTACCAGTTCCTGAACTTCCAGATATGGTCGCTTTTATATCATATTCTCCGCGTGCCCACAACCCATTAGGCGCTTTTATAGTAATTATAGCAGTGCCATCGGAAGCAGTTTGTACTCCCCCTCCAATAAGTCCCCATGTAGCACTTGTGTACTGTCTGCACCATTCACTATAACAACTGCCGCTCCTTAGTGAGTATGACACTCCAGTAATGTTTGCGGCTATTCCATTATAATTTGAATCTCTTACGAATATTTTTATCGTTATATTTTGAGTTTCATTAAAGTAATACTTCCAGTTTCCGTTACTGTCGGTATTTGAGAAATAACCATTATAGCTTTCTCTTCCTTCAAAGTATATAGTGCTCCAGTCTTGTATAGATGAACTTGCATCGTTTTGTTTTGCCCAATCAGCATTTAGATAATTATAACCTACCTTCCATCCAGATGAAGGAGCATATATTGTAACATTTTGCGTCCCATTTACTGTGCATTGAGAAGATACATTTGAATAACAGCTTCCAACGCTAAACACATAGCTTTCTTTGACGCTTCTGTATTGAGTGCTTGCATCATATCTCCATTGATATATATTAGTTAGATTTCCGGTAGCATTTCCTCCGCTAGAACGCGTTAGAGTAACAGGTACATTTATTGCAGCATTTGTTGCTTTGCCTGTTCCTCCATTAACACTTCCCCATGATATCTGGAATGGAATTGTTCTGAATGACAGCCACCCAACTTCTGTATCATTCTGCACATTATCTTTTACAACAACATTTAGATAATGGTATCCTCCCCAGCTGCCACCACTCCACGCGCCATTATTAGGGCAGAATGTAATATTTCCAGTTGCATTAAATGAAGTAGAAGTATAGTTAGTATATGTTGTTTGGGAACTTCCACTTCCAGACCATATATACTCGTAAACGCTTATAACTGAATAATTTCCTACAAGAGGAGTTGAAGAATACCAGTCTGGGTCATATATAGATATTGTTGAATTTATGCACTGGTCGCTGTCAATGCTATACGAACTAGATGATGCCTGAACTCTGAATGGACGAACACTAAACCATAAGTATCCATTAGAAGTCTCATTTTCGCTATTTCTTAAAGTTACTTCTCCCCAATACCATCCACTTGGCCAGCTTCCATTAAGGAAACTAATATTCAGAAGTGAACTTCCATTTAAGGAAAGAGAAGTTACATTAAGCTGTGTAGGATAACTATATTCTATTGGTTTTTGAGATGATTGGTTCCAAACGCGAAGAATTACAGAATCAATAGTTGCATTCATATAATCAGATAAATTATATTTTATATAATTTCCATTATAATAGTAGCCGTTCTTATAACTTTTAACAGTAGTTACATTGAAATAAGCTTTCTCACTGCCCCGTAGGCTATATTTGTATCCTGTGCCAGTGCTATTCGTAGGCTGTGTTTCAACATAAAATGCAATTGTATTAAACCAGGCATATCCAGTATCTGTTCCATTAACATCTAGAACAACAGAATAATATCCTGTATTCCATGTTCCTCTTGTATTGTTTATTGTAAGCATATATTTGCTTTGATTTTGTAAATTAGCACTCCAATACCATGGACTAGACTCGTTTAATACAAGGGTGTTGGCAGTATAGTCAGAACTATTTAGCTCCTTACAAGGCCATAATCTACAGTCAGTTATCTTTTTTATACCAATTGAAACATTACCGCCTATACTCTGTCCCCCTTGAGAGTTATAGTTATAGTCTCCGGCAGTGGATATCTTTACATAAAGAGTAATATTTTCTTTGGAGTTATAATAATTCTTATATGCACATCCCGTGGAAGTGCATTCAATTGGCATACCATATACATCCCAGAGCTTAATCCCAAACCAAGCATATCCATAATCTGTGTCTCCTGATGAAGTTGTTGCCTGCAATAGTACACGATAATATCCTGTCTTCCATGTTCCATCAGTAGTGTAAGTAACCGGAAGAGATATAGACCCGCTACCTGAAGTTATAACTGATGAATTAAGGGCAGAGACATTATAACCATAGCTAACAGGAGGCCATATCCATTCTCCATCTCTGCCTTGATATTCTACTTTCTTAACTGTTACAGTTCCTCCTAATCCTCCAGTTCCTCCTCCGCTCCACCAATTGCTTCCTGCTTCATATATTTGCACATTCAATGTCAAGTTACTAGACGGACTATTTTGCCAATTTTGAGAATATCCATATATATAGAAAGCTCTTGCTTCAAATCTGCCAGTTGCAAAAGAGGTTGTGCCATCTGCTCCCTGTACTTTAAATATTACCGTATTTACTCCTCCATCCCATTTAGTCAATGGTTTAATGGTGCAACTATATCCTCCAGAACTGTCGCTTGCTTGGCAAGAAGATTCGCTTACATTAATATTTTGAGATGCTCCAGATTCATAATTTTTAACCTCAACTATTGTAATTGTTGCATTTATCACTGCTTGTTTAGTTGTCGTGTCTATAGTGCATCCTGCACCTCTTCCTGAAGAACTGCTGTTAGTCGAGCTGTTTTGAGCGAGTGCTTTTCCTAAAGGATTAGTTGCTTGGGTAATCTTGAACTCAAAATAGACTGGGTCAGTCTTCTTGAACTGCCACACATAATAATTTCCTGAATTTACAGTTCCAGGAGTGTCCTTTGCACTTGTGCAGATATCATAAGGATTGACAATGAATTTAGTGCTGGTTCCAAGTGTTCTATTGTTTCCCCATATATACACAGTATACATCCCTCCATCTTTTGGAACGTCAAGCTTTAGTCTTTGAGCCGTACTATTCCATGCCCATTCAAAAGCAGTATTAGTTGCATTTACATCGCCAAAATTAGTAACATTCGTATAGTTTAACTCTGTGCCGTTCATATATTGAATTAGGATTAATTCTGCATTTGACAGATTAAATTGGCTCGCAGTCATGTTGTAGGCAGAGAGAGAAATGTAAACATATTCATTGGTGCCAAATAATTCTTTTATCGCTCCTTCTTTATCAGTTGACTGTGCAGATGCTACTCCAGTAATAACATTTATAGGGACGCTTCTTACTTGCGTGCTTCCTGAATAAACTAATGTCACGCTTAATTTATATTGTCCTGGCAATCCAGAAGAGTTAATTGAAAACTCATAACATCCATCATTGGCACAGCTAGAATTGAAAGTTGTGTTTACAGCAGTCAATACATTGTTAAGGGAATCTTTCAAAGCTATAGAAAATAAGGATACATTTACAGTCTGAATAACGCTTCCGTTTGATCTCCAAGTAGGATATATTTCAAAGCGAAGAGTCTTGTTAGGGAATGTACTATATTCATATTCAAATCCAGAATTTGAACTTCTTTTATTTAATGCAAGAGTCCAGTCTTTTACCTCAAATGGTGCAGAAGCGGATGTGCTTCCATCCCCAACTTTGCTTATAGTTACGCTAGCCCTATATGCTTTGTACGAATAAGTCAATGCATCTACAGTAAACGTGAATATGTTTGTGAATGAGTTGTTGCTGTTTAGAGTGGTGGAATTTATAACACTTACAACATTTCCAGATGAGTCAATAACATATCCTGAAAATGAATAGCTTTCAGTCGAGGATGCATTTATTATGCTTACTTCAACGCTGGCTTGTTCTCCAAGGGCAAACATACTTTTTGGAGACTTTCCAAGCTCATCTTTCAAGCTAAGAGTATATTTAAAAGGCACGACATAAACAGAAGTAAATGCTTTGAAGTTATCTAATTCAACAAAGTACTGCCCATATGTAGAAGGAGCTGTTACAGATATACTGCATTTTCCATTGTTTCCGGTAGTGCAGTTAAATCTTTCAATTACGCTAAGAGATGAATTCATTAAGCTTCCATTTACAGTTATATTACTAACATATAACACTTGATCCCCTATCGTCTTTTGTGCTTGACCCTCAACCACTATGCTTTCTGCAGCATTATAAGTTGCTTTTTGAGTTTTAACGCTTACCGTGTCTATAGTATAGTTTACCACTTGAATTTCTACCCTTGAAAACCACCTTGTAATGTTAGGATCCGTATAAACAATTAATATGTAATAATCTCCAGAGTCTGAAGGAGCTTTAACTTGCTGTGAGCCTATGTAATATGGGCTCCACGAATAAAATTTGCCATTGCTGTCTGTTGTGAAAGTATAATTACTAACATTAATTCCGGCAGTATTCTGTATTGTTACATTTACACTAGAATTGGATGTTAATGCAGAAGATGAAACTAAACTTCCATTGGTGCTATAGTTTGCTTGAGAAATTGTACCAATAAAAGATATATTCTCATTAGTTATATAAACACTATCTGGAAGAGAGAAAGATATCTCACTAACATAAGTATTGGCGCTGCTTAAGCCGCCAAGTGCAATTATAGATGTGAAAATTAAAATCATTAAACATACCTGCTTGTTAAATTTCATGCGGATGCCTCCGTCACAATTAAGCTAATCTTATTCTTGACTAAATTAACAGACTTGAGCTTTATTTTTATCTCATTTGTATTATCTCCATTGCCGTCAAATCCTTTCTCTTCCCCGACATTCAATATTGCATCAATTCCATTAAGCCCAAGAGAAGCACTCGTAGTTTCAATATTATTAATTTGAAGAGTATAAGATTCTCCATTCATATTAAATTTGATTATCTCTTCTCCCACCTCTAAAGTCTTGCTTCCTTCAATTTCCCCTATACTGCTTGTCGTCATGCTTTTGCTTGTTGGAGTGCTGCTGGTTGTTGTCGTAACAACTGAACTTCCCGATGAACCAGAACTGCTTACAAACGGAGTGCTTGAACCACCACTTTTTGGCACTGTGCATGAGCCCCTTACGCAAACCTGTTCAGAAGGGCAAGCAGACCATTTCCCGTCTATACATATTTCTCTTGCGCTTTCAGGGTTGCATGTTCCGCTTGAACAAACATAAACCTCATTTACATTATCTGAAGAATCTTCTTCAGGAGCGTCTTCTTGAACAACTTTTCCAGCTATTTGTGCCTGTCCTGCTATAACAATAAGTAGAAATCCTCCAACAAGGAGAGAAACAGCAGCTATAAGGAGAGTTTTGTCATTCATTGTAATTATCAAAGACAGAAATCATTCCAAGGGATAAATTCAATATGCAACCTCTAAATATTTCCGATTTTCCCCTTTTCAAAGTCTTCGCCTCTTTTACGACGATGCTTTTAAGCAGTGCTATTTATAAATACATCTTATATATAAATGTTTCTTTTGTCAATAGTCGAGTAAATTTACAGATAATAAAAAATTCAGCATTCAGTAGTATCTATTCAGACAACATTTATTTTTATTGAAAAATATTTATAACTAATGATGTGCCCCACCTATAATAAATTAAATTTTATCAACTTAAATTGTTATGAATGAGGGAGTATTATCTAATAAGCCAAATTTTCAAACAGATGTAAGAAATATCTCACAGAACAGTGGAGACAATACACACGGCGTTCAATCTGCAGCAAGGGCTATAGTGGATGTGGCTTCCTCCTTGCCTCCAAGAGAAAAGAATCCACCTAAAATATTTAGTTGTCTTTTAGAGCACATAACTGAAACAACGGGCGCAGTGAGCGTGGCAACTCCTTTAATTGCCCTTACAGATATAGGCTCAACATATCTCTGGCAGTTTGCAGAAGCAGGCAGACCAATTTACGCTTCAGAGTCAATGGATAATCGAGGTTTAGTAGCCGCAGCATCATTTATAGGATTGAATAAGCTTTACACTCTTTTTCGTTCATATTCAAATGAAAAGATCGGAATAACTGATAATACTAGAGAGAGATACAAAATAATTCATGACGCAATGATAACTGCGGCTTTTAGTGGAATTGTCTCGGGAATATTTTACAGCTTTACCGGGCATCATTTAGATAAGATACTGACTGGAGGATCAAACGCATTCCTTATTGGATTTGTTACAGGACCTTTCATGGGGCTTGCAGTAGACTCTTATAAGCGTCTTTTTGGCATACCTTCGCTGACAAGGCGACGCATTTTCTATAATGAAATAAATGCTATCTCTCCAATTAAGCGTAAAACACTTGGAGCGCTCATCACAGGAACATCAATTTATGCTACGAGCTGCATTTACAGTTATCTTCCGTATGAGTTTCATCATGACACTCCACTTCGCAAAGAGCCGATTAAGTCAGAATCTTTCAGCTTGGAATCAAAAGTAAATTCCCCGATAGGCTTCTTTTACAACGGCAACTTTCAGGATATAGATAACTGCATTGTTTATAGCTTACGGAGTGGCAGTTCTCTGTAATAAGATATAAAATCAGGTTGAAAAACTAAGTTTTAAAGTAAACATCATCTACTTTTTATAAAACGAATATCTATCTCTTTTAATATCTTTTAATAGTCGTTAATCCCAATTGAAGCGAAATCTAATACCTGGCTATCCATCCTAGAAAATTATTTAAACTTAATTACATTATAACCAGTTATGGATAGTATGGCAACTACAGATATTGCTTCAAGAATTAAATCTGGTAATATTGATGGACATTTTAAGATTGATTGGAAACCATATTTTCTTATGGAGAAAGGAGTTGATAAAGGAACTTTTTATGTTGCAAAAGCAATTACAATAGGCAGAGATGTCTGGTGGGGAGAACCAGAAGCAAATTTATGTGAATTGGTATTGGGCAAGGACATCATAGAAACCCCGCTAGAGGATTTATATTTACTGGTAAATAAAATTCCAGGAGAAAATTATGAAGGACAACTGCAAAGAATTGTTAGATTGTTAAGGCATCTTGCTGAAATATCGCATCATGACTATGTTTCATATTTGCCTTATTATTTTTCAGAATCCAGGACAATTTTCTCAAAAGATGGAGAGCTGTTGGAAGTTACACCAAGATTATTTAGAACGAAAATACTATAATAGCAACCTTTATAATGCATTTCTCATCTTAATTTTAATGCGGGGATGCCGGAGCGGTCAAACGGGCGACGTTAAGGCCGTCGTAGCTTAGTGCTTGCGGAGGTTCGAATCCTCTTCCCCGCATTTCTCTTTTTTACAGAGTAAATATTGAATTAATGAATTTAAACAATATTATTACTTCTTCGCCTTCTCCAATTTTCCAATCCTTTCTTCCAAATCCTTGACTTTTTGCATCATGTCCTTTTGCCCGGCAGAATAATTTTTGTCCATTGTCTCAACAAAATCTCTCAAGTAAGCGTTAAACAACGTGCTTAATTTCCCTCCGAATAAAGAGAGCTTTTTCTTTGCCTGCACAAGCAAATCTTTATCGACAGTTATGTTCACCCTTAATCTTTTACTCATACATACTAGTGTGTACAAGGGTATAAAATACTTTCGCAAGGATTACATTTAAATACCCTCATCAGATAGTTTTTTCATGATAAGCAGAACATATATAAAGAACAGGATGAAAAATAAGACCAATCCCACACTTACAGATACAATTTATCTTGCTCTTAAGAATCCGGCCTGGAAACCTTTGGCGCAGAGGCTTTCATCTTCAACACGTCGCTATGCATCGGTAAATCTCTCATTTATTGACAAATCAACAAAAGTAGGAGATACAGTCGTTGTTCCTGGAAAGGTTTTAGGCACTGGAGATTTAACTAAAAAAGTCAGGATATGCGCACTCTCATTCTCTTCATCTGCAAGGGAGAAAGCCAAGAAGAGCAAGTCGGAGCTTATCACACTTAGCCAGGAAATAAAAGAAAATCCCAAAGCCAATGGGATTAAGGTAATTCAATGAATAATCAAATTATAATAGACGCTTCAAACACTGTATTGGGGAGACTTGCCAGCTATGTAGCTAAGCAGGCTCTTTTGGGAAAGTCAGTAATCATATTAAACTGCGATGACGTACTTATAACGGGAAATCGTAAAAATATCTATTTAGAGTACAGAACAAACGTAACTCGTGGAGGTTCTGGTTTGAAAGGACCTAAGATTCCTAGAAAAAGCACGGAGAGATATGTAAAGAGAACTGTCAGGGGAATGCTTTCTCACAAACAACAGAGAGGTCGAGATGCGCTCAATAGAATACGCTGCTATTCACAAATACCACAAGAATATGTACAAAGTAGCAAGACTACTTTGCCTAGACAGATTTCTCATGCTTCATTAAAGCTATCAGAGCTTTTGAGGGAGGCATAATGGCAGATATTTTGCTTTCTAGGATTATGACTGGAAAGAGAAAAGAAGCGGTAGCTAAAATTCGTATGAAAGCCGGCAAGGGAGAAGTTTATTATAAAGGGCTTCCTGCAAATGAACTTCCCCTATTTCACAAGCTTGCTCTTGCCGAGCCCCTGCGCATTTTTCAGCACGAACTTGGAGAGGATTTGCGATACGACTTTTACATCAGAGCCTCTGGAGGAGGCAAAGAAGCGCAGATTCAAGCAGCACGTCTTGCTCTTGCAAAAGCACTTATTGAGATTACTGGTTCAGAAACACTTAAGAAAGCCTTTATCGCTTATGATAGGAATATGGTCGTTCCAGATGCGCGTCGCAAAGAAGCTTCAAAGCCGGGCGACTCCGCTCCAAGGGCAAAGAGACAGAAATCATATCGTTAACTAGAGGTGGCAGCACTCAGGCCAAACTGAGAACACCATGAAAGCAAAATATGAGCCGGTCGCAGTAAAACTATTCATACCCGATAATTATGCTCGTTTTCCAGCACGAGGTTATCTAGCCCTTAATATAGTTCAGAGTAATTCAGATTATGTTGTTCTTCTTGGAGAATTAAGTAAAAGCGAAATCTCCATTGGAGAAAAATTAAATTCAGGGCCAATAAGGGATTTTGAAATGAGAATAAGCGGTGGGTACCACCCTATACCAATAGACCTTTCACTTACAGAAATAGCGGAAAAAGAAATAGAACATTTAGGAGATTTTTCTAAATACTTCTTTGTGATAGTTGATGGCAGAATGTACAAATCAGCCGAACAGCCTGCGAAGATAAGATAATATATTTACTATACTCATTCCACAGTCACGCTTTTTGCCAGATTTCTTGGCTTGTCAACATCAATCCCCCTTTTTACAGCCGCATAATATGCAAGCAACTGCAGAGGTATGCTTGTAACAATAGGGGAGAGTATATCCAGAACTTTAGGAACTTTTATGACTCTGTCAGCAAGCGATGAAACTCTCAAGCTTTGAGAGTCAGTTATAGCTATTACTTTTCCTTTTCGCGCTTTTACTTCCTGTATATTGCTTATCATCTTTTCATGTAATACATCTTCCATAGCCAAAGCAATAACTGGTGTACCTTCTTCCACAAGAGCAATTGGTCCATGTTTCATTTCAGCGGCAGGATAGCCCTCTGCGTGAATATATGATATTTCTTTTAGTTTTAATGCACCTTCAAGTGCAACTGGGAATTGCATCCCCCTTCCTAAATATAAAGCGTCGCGGCTGGCATATATCTCATCGGCGATTTTCTTTATCTCTTCTCGTGATTTCAAAACTTCTTTAATTGAGCAATTTATAACTTTGAGAGAATTCAATATCTCATTATCTGCTATATCATTTCTTTCTTGTTTTATATAAAGTGCAAAGAGAACAAGAGCCATTATTTGAGCGGTGAATGCTTTAGTGCTAGCGACTCCAATTTCAGGTCCGGCATTAAGATAAATGACCGAATCCGAATTGCGAGCAATGCCCGAACCGACAACATTTACTATACTTATTATAGGCAGAGATTTCTCTTTTGCAAGCCGTATTGCCGCCAGAGTGTCTGCTGTTTCTCCGGACTGCGATATAGCTATTATTGCATCCCCCTTTATGAATAAAGGATTTCTATATCTAAATTCTGACGCATAATCAACTTCCACAGGAATTCCTGCAATTCTCTCAATTATATATTTCCCTTCCAGTGCTGCATGCCAGCTAGTTCCGCATGCAACAATATATAACCTTTTCAACGTATTAATATCTATTTTTATATCAAGCAATATTCTATTATTTATTATTCGATTCTGAAGAACTTTTTCTATACTTATAGGCTGTTCAAGAATTTCCTTTAACATAAAATGTTTATACCCTCGTTTTTCTATTTTATCTATATTCCAGTCAATTTCCTGCACTGCCCGGGACCTTATCATGTTTCCTTCTAGTGTCTTAATAGTATAGCTCTTAGAAGTGAGCGTGGCTACTTCGTTATCATCTAGATAAATAACTCTACTAGTATAATCTAGCAATGCAGATACGTCAGAAGCTACAAACATTGCTCCATCGCTTATGCCAAGGACAAGAGGAGAGCCACGCCTTGCAGCAACAATGCTTTTCTCTGACTTATGCATTACTGCAAGTCCAAAAGCGCCCTCAACTTTTTTTAAAGCCATGATGACTGCTCTTTCAAGATTGCCGTTGTAATAATATTCTATCAAATGAGCAACTATTTCGGAATCAGTTTCAGAGCGGAACACATGTCCTTTTTCTTCAAGTTCATTCTTAAGCTTGTGATAGTTTTCAATAATTCCGTTATGCACTATAGCAATTTCTCCTTTGCAGTCTAAGTGCGGGTGAGCATTCTCTTCGCTTGGTTTTCCGTGTGTCGCCCATCTAGTGTGAGCAATACCTATAGTTGTGTCTTTCAGGGAAGAAATGGCACTATGCGCAGCAAGTTCAGCAACCTTTCCAGTCTTTTTTATTACAACAAGGGAATTATTAGTGACGACGCAAATTCCTGCGCTGTCATATCCTCTGTATTCAAGCCTCTCCAATCCTTTCAAAAGAACAGGAACGGCATTTTTAACTCCTATAGAACCTATAATTCCACACATCTTACTTTTAATGAATTTTTCTATATAATATCGCGTTGAATATTTAAAGACAACTTTTAGCCAACGTTCTGTGCAATAGCAGAAGAAATAAGTAAATCAAATGGATTTTGTATTTTCTTTATTTGCTCGCTTGAAACGTGGGTATATACTTGAGTTGTATTTAGTGATGAATGTCCAAGCATTGTTTGTATAATTCTTATGTCTGTTCCTTGTTCAAGCAAATGCGTGGCAAAACTATGACGAAGAGTATGAGGAGTTACTCTTTTTGCAATACCTGCCTTATGACTTGTAAATTTAATTATTTTCTGAATGTTTCTAGTTGTAAGCGGCTCTTCCTTTGAGAAGACATATTTGTGCTCTCTTCCCTCAAGATATTCTCTTATGTATTGTGAGATTGTTGGAGACATTGCAAATAATCTGTCCTTTGCACCTTTGCCTCTGCGCACCCACCCCGTGTTCTCCTGAAAATTAATGTCATCTATTTTTAGATTAACCAATTCAGAAACACGCAGTCCAGTTGAATATAGCAATGAAATAATCAATCGCGACTTTTCTGTATCTGCAGTATCGATTAATTTCCGCACCTCTTCCTTAGTTAATACTGAGGGAAGACTTTTATCTTTCTTAGGAATTTTAATTTCTCCAAAATCAACTTTAATAATTTCAGTATAGAAGAATTTGAGTGCCGCAGCAGCCAGCATTATAGTATTTTTGGATTTAGTGTCATATAATGATGCCAGATAATTCTTCGCATCTTCAGGCGCAAGTCCTTCAGGATCTTTGCCTGCATGTTTAATGAACTTATCAACAAAAAAAGAATAGTTGCGCACAGTTAAGGGTGATAAACCTCGGAACTTCAGTTCATTTTGCATCGATTGTAGGTAATTCATAGCACTCTCTTCAGTATATCTCCTTAAACGAACGTTTATTTAAATGTTTACTCTCATCTTTCCTTATTTTTCATTACCACAATGCTTTAAATACCTGCCCACATCATTCTCAAATGAATATAGGGTCTTCACTTTTCATAGGTCTTGACGAATCAAACCACCATAAATCCCGTTATGAAGAAATAATTGCCGCAGCTTTTTCTCCAGAAGAGGGAGAAGCAAGACTTGTTGAAATAAAAGGCAGGCCAGCCCGTTTAAAAAAAGATGAGGTATCTTCATGGATAAACTGCAATCGCAAAGATTATAGGTTTACTCAAATGCATCATAATACTTCGTCTCTTTATTCAAATCTCATTATTGCAACTCCATATTTAATTGGAAATTATTTAAGCCGTCAAGACAAAAGATACTTAGATAACCTTGAGACCATAAATATTCAGGTAGATGGAATATTATTGGAGCGGGAGAGGGAGAGGCTGAAGAGTGTTCTGGAGGAGAGAATCAAATACGATGATCTCTTTCAGCATTCTCCGGATATAGGTATAAATTCATATCCTAAAAAGAAAGCGGAATCTCCAACATTGTATTCTCATTTATTGAGGATAGCAGATGCACTGGCAAGCGTATGGTATCATAATCTTCGCTCTCATATGGCTAGAGATAAAAAGTATCCAAATCCTGCAAAAGATACCCATTATGTAGATGTAGAGAGGCAACTACAACAATCCTTTTAAACCAAATGCTCTCAAGACATTTATGAACGAAACTAATATGCTGAAAATCGCACTGATATCCGGTGCTTCACATGCTTTGCAGTATAAGCGCGAGCATCCTCATGCAAGTGACGAGGAAGTCCTGCGTTATGTAACCAAAGAAACAAAGAATATTCTGTCTAAAGTTGGAACAGAGGAATAATGTTTATCAGGTAATTAGTATAAAATATCTTGGTGTTTTGCCTGAAGCAAGAAAATCTTTTACGATAGATATTTAGGGCTTGCCAGTTTGATTAGTAACAGGAATTTAACTGAAACTTCTTTGCACTTCGGTTTCCCAAATTCTTTCTTTTAGAAAAAACTTTCGAGCGTTCCGCAAACTTCTCTTAATCGCGATGTTAATCTCAATCGTTTGGAGAAATATTATTTAGGGGCCGGCAAGAAAAAGAGTAGTGTCTATAAATTCAATTCTTTGTATGTAGTGTATTGTTCTAAAAATCTAAATCCATCAATTCTTACTTGGCTTTCAAATAATCTTAGTCCAACCCCTTGTGCTGCAATATCTCTTGCTCGTTGTTTTATTACATCTATTAGATCTCTATCAGGAATTGAATGAAAATAAATTGCTATGCTCATATATGCAGGATATTTTTGTACTACAGTAAGTGCATTGGCCTCATCAATTTTCTGTTGGCCTTCCACACGCACTTTCTCTCTTAGATTTTCTGCATAGCTTTCTGGAGCTTTTTCGTAGTATTTTTTAGTTTCTTGTTTGTAATGAGCCAATGCTTTCTCTTCCTGACCATCTCTAAAATGACCCCCCATTCCATTATTAAACCATCCCGGTGTTGGAAAAATTGAGACAGGTCTATGACAACCATTTTCATCGGGAACACTATCAATCAATTCATCAAGTCTGGCGACCACATCTGGAATTTCTTGTCTAGCAAGTTTTGCGTTTTCTTTTCCAACTTCACATTCTCCTATCTGACCAGTAATATATGCACACATTTCTCTTTCAAAATTTCCTGCATATTTATCAGTATCTATGACAAATAAGTAGTAATCAGGTTGCCCTTGCATTCTTGGGTTTACCATATTATTAATGGAATAGAACAGTATTTTAAATATCTTTATGTCAAGAGACTTGACAGAAAACCACACCTTGAAAGGTGTGGTCGTCTCTTGAGCATCCAAAACACGAGCGCTTTCTCAAACCCCCTCCTTTAGGATGGGGTGCGCATCGTATTTTTGATAATGACATTACTATAAAATTAATAATAGACTCGCCGGCCCCTATTTTTCAATATAGTCTAAAAGACTTTGAATTTTTCCTTCGCTCTGAAAAATAAACTTCGTTAAATTCTGATGTTATATGCAATCGAATTTTCACTTTAAGAAAAAGAAGTTTTCTAATTTATAGAAAGGGAAGGGGAACAAAAAAAGAAAAAATTACTTCAATTCTACAAGTCTTTCTCTTGCCGCTCTCCTGAAATTTCCGTTATTATAGACAGAGGAATATGCCCCTTTTCCATCTTCAGTTTTCCACATAACTTTCAGCTCATAAAATAGCAACCTTTATAATGCATTTCTCATCTTAATTTTAATGCGGGGGTGCCTGAGTGGTTAAAAGGGCAGGACTTAAGAGGTCGGCCGTTCGCTAGAGCGGCTCAAAGTCAGGATTGAAGAAATCCTGTGGCTTAGTGCCTACGGAGGTTCGAATCCTCCCTCCCGCATCTATACTCTTAAATTATATACATGGTGAAAATTGTGTACTCTTTATAAAGGCTCTTCGTTCCGCCTTGTGAGGCTGTAGAATCGCAATACTTTCCTTTCGATTAGAAGTTATTAATAAGTCTGAGAAAAAGATGTGTCTTGCTGTTTCATCTTTGTAACTTTATAGATTATTGGTGTAATAATCGTTCCAAGTACATCTAAAATTGCAAATACCCCAAATAGCCTAATGTAGAACTGTTCAAATCTGATAAGATCCCAAATAACAGCCAATAGCGAAAATGCCACTAATGCTATAAAGAGTATAGTGCCTATGAGAGACGCCTTAACTGAACTTCTTTCCGTGTCTATAAGAAGAAGCAAAGATACATGGGAAAATGTGAATGAAAGTAATATTAATGTAAGACCAAATCTACATACTTTACCTACTCCCAATATATCCAGATAAGAGCAGTTGTAACAATAAACCCCAATACTGCAACTATAATTCCTAACAGGCTGAACATAGTTTTGTTTATCATATAATGTTGCACTGCAGAGCCCTGCAAGGCTAAATCCAACTATAGTCAAAGTGGTTAATAGTATTCTAGTTTGTGTTTCACCAAACGATCCTAATAGAAATATAACTATTCCAATTAAAACACTAATTGATAAAGAAACAATCATAGAAATCAGAAAAGCTTTTTTAACATGATGTTCATTATCCATCTTAATTCCAATGATCTAACATATACTTATAGAATGGAATAATTAAAGCAGATATTAATAGAACAGCAAATAAAAGAATAGAAGCATTTATAATCATCTACGTAGTCAAATCTGCAATGGTAAAAAGGGGCTTGGTGGCGCTTGCATTTATTTCTGCGCTTGTCTTTCTTAGCTCAAATGCTCTATCTTTAGACAATACAGTTGAGGGTGAAATCCAGAAAATTGTCCACTATGCGGAAGAATATGAGATTGGCAACATAAATTTCGTTGAACTTCTTGTTTATGCAAGTGCAAGCCGGCAGAGACTTACAGAAATACTTGGAGTAGTAAGCCGTGAAGAAGGCGGGCTGTTTAAGGAAGAGCAAATTCGCAATGTTCTTGGTTCGCCGTCGGAAGAGATGAAATGGGCATGGTCTGATAAAGAGCAAAAGGAAAAGAAACTTGACAGACCGGTCCCAGTCTGGGAGAAGATAATATTCGATGGAAATAAAATTCAGATACGATTAAATGCTTGGCCCTCTATTTTCACACGGGGAGAAAAAGAGGAAGTAATTTACAGGCTTAATTTTGACATAGACTTTAAACGGCCTAAAGACGAGCTTAACATAAAGGATAAATTCTCATCAATAAAATCTCTTGCTGAATCTTTCATAGCAGACCCTTCATCTTCAAATGGGGAGGCTCTTGCAAAAGAGAGCGTAAATGTGGAAAAGCTGTTTAATTCATATTATAGGCAGAACGGCGGCAAATGCGAAGAGATTATGGGTGAAATTTTCGGAAGCGAAAATAAGAGAAAAGACGAGAAAATATTATCATACGAGATTGATTTTTACGAAGGTGATAATTTCGCAATGATTGGAAGACTTGAAATGTGTGAAGATTGCCAATGGAGTTGGATTAATCTTGAATTCTGGACTCAAGGGCGCGGTCCTGGATTCAGGGAGTCTGAAGAAAGCTCATTTTCCGGGGAGATAGAGAAAAACCTTGATGATTCTTACTATAAAGAACGTATAATTACTTTAATCTCGCAGATGAAGACAAACCTTGAAGCTGGAGACTACAAGTCTGCTCTTTCTGCAAGAAACGAGATAAGAGAAGTTAACAATGCATGGAATGAAAAATCAAATAATATTCGTGAGAGCACCGATAATTTATTCAACAACAAGGAAGGAGAGAAGCAGGAGGAATATGGGTGGATAAAGAGAGAACAGGAGAGAAGAAAATACGAGAAGGAATTAAAGGCAAATAATTATGAGTTAAGAAAGGAATTTTATCTTAATTTATTCAAAGATTACGAGAAAAAAGAGTTTTATTTTGAACAGAAAGAATATGAGCATCGTTTGCTTGAGCAGATAAGGGAAGCAGGCAATGAGATATGCGATAACAACCAAGATGACAACAAAGATTCACAAATTGATTGCTCAGACTTGCAATGTGGAGGACAAGTCTGTGGAAAGCAAAAAGTGACTCGTGAGGACGGCAATAACACTATTGAGGAAGAGATAGCATTATATTGTATTGCCGGTTCATGTCAGGCAAAAGAAGTATTGGAGCAGAGGCAGGCAGTTTGCGGCAACCACATATGCGAATTTGGAGAGCAAGAAAGCTGTTCACAAGATTGTTCAACCTGCCCAGATTATGATGCGATAGAATGTTCGGGAAGAGTCATATTTTCAGGACAGAATGCTTCCGGCTGTCCACTTCCTCCAATTTGCGTTCAGGAAGTCTCTTCATGCAATGCAACCTCTGACTGTCAGCAGCCTCTATGCGGAATAGCAGAGTGCATAGAAAGTACTTGCAAAGTTACAGAGTTGCAGGAGTGCAGAGAATCAGAATGTTCAGAAGGAGAAGAGCAATATTTGTCTTGTTCATCAGGAGAAAGGGTAGTTAATGCTGTTTGTGATTCAGGCATTTGGAAACAACTTAACGCAATATGCACAGAGGGAAGCACAAGTTCAGGCAATGAATCTACAATTAACGATGATGTTCTCGGTGACCAATGCATAACTAAAGAAGATTGTGGAAATGCTAACGATGTATGCAGCAATGGCATTTGCGTGGCAATTCCTGAAGCAGTGCAGGAAAATACAGAAATTACTCCATCTGAATCTGAAGAGCCAAGCAACGAGCAAAGCGAGCCTGCAGGTTCAGAAGAGCAATTACAAGAGGATACCTCGCCCCCTTCAGAAAATGAAGAGCAAGAAAGTCCGGAATCCGCAGAGGATAGAGTAAATGAAGCTCCAGCACCAGAATCATCTTCAACAGAACAAACAGAAGTTACAGCAGGAGTAATTATGAATTTTCTCCGCTTTACTTTTGCAAAACTTACTTTAACTGGCTTTGACATTGAAGAAAGCTCAAGTGAAGAACCTTCAGGAACTTCAAGTGAACCGCCTCAAGAATCATCAAGTTCAGATTCTCCTTCTTCAGAAACATCAGATTCAGGTACTTCATCAGAAAGCCAAGAAGAATCGCAAAGCCAGCCTTCAACAGATAATTCAGAGCAAAATCAAGACACTTCAAATACCCAACAGAATGAAGAACAGCCAAGGCGCGAAGATTCGCCCGAGAGAGAAGAGGATAGGCAAAGAAGAGATGACGAAGACAGGGAAAGAAGAGAGTCAGAAGAACGTGAAAGAAGAGATTCTCAATGTTCTGAAGATTGTACTCGTACATGCAAGGACGCTAAAATACGCCCATGTGCAGAAAAATGTATATGGGAAAGTTGCGGAGAGGATTTAGAATGCAATATTGATGAAGTAAAGCAGAGTTGTGAATCAACTTGCCAAAGCAAGGAAGATTTAAACGCATGTGTAAAGAGCTGTTCTGATAATTGTATAAAAGGAAAAGATTTTGGTGTCTCGTTTGAGAGAAACAAGCAGGAGTTTAAGGAAGAAGTTGGAGTATTCAGGGTTGGAGGAATGTGCAGAAAGAGTCCTACAAAGACAGAAGCGTTTATTTTCTTTGACGGATGGGGTAAGAATTTTGAAGGATGGCAGAGGCTTAAGCAAAAATACTATCAGGGAGGGCAGGGCGAGTGGTGTAAAAATGAATTGGAGAATCTTCAAAAGCAGAGGCAGGAATTTGAGAAGAGCTTTAATCAGGAATTTGTGACCTGGTTCTTTGAAAAATATCTTGCAAATTCAGCAGATGAATGGGAGCAGCATATTTCAGGGATATTTGAGTTATACTGGCATGATGTAGAAATATCAAGAGAAACGGCGTATCAGATGAATTGTTTAAATCTGGATACTTTGCCGCAGTACAACCTTATCAACGTTAAATATGAAACAGAGTATGGAAGTCTTGAATTCTGGGAAGAAATAAAGACCGTGCGTATGCCTGGTCTAGACAAAGAAGTGCAGGCGCTGACACCATATATGAAAACTTGGGTATTTCCTCCACGGGAATTTATAATAAATGAGATGAAGAAGAGTATGAAAGAGCACAAATTCCCAGGACCTTCAGAAGATGCTGCAGAGAGAGAAAATGAGGGCGGACCAACTGAAGAAGAGAAGATGATGATAAAGCAAGATAAAAAATTCATAGAGAAAATAAATAAAATAACTTCCAAATATGGCGGAAATATTGATGCAGTTGTTCAGTTCAAGGACATGGAGAAAGACGAGGTTGTGTTCAACCTCTATGTGCAGGTGAATGAAGAGGATATCTTAAAGATGGAGCCAATGCTTCCTTCAGAAGTGCCTCAAGAAGATATCCGCATTGAGATAGATTTCAACAAAATGTATGATTTCATATATTCCATGGAAAAAGAAATGCAGGGCGAGAGAATTGAATCTCCACCATGGGATAGAACACCAAGACCAACACAGAGAGTAAAAGAAGTTGCCAATGGAATACAGGCATGGTTAAAGATAAAGAGCATAATGAATTCAGCGAATTATTATCCTAAGGAATCAGAATCAGATTCAAAGGCGCTCTTTAATGAGTTCTTCTCAATGATGCAGAACGGAGGAGAGCGAGGAGAACACAGAGATGAAAATAAAGATAAGAATGCCCAAGAATCTGAAGGGGGATGGGATTCTAAAGAGAAGATTACAGGGGAAATTATATCTTCTTTAGACTTATAGCTAATAACTTTAATTGCTCCAAATGGGTCTTATACCCCATAGTTTGTCACGATGGGATTTTTTATTGCATATTGTTATGTAATTTCTAGATTAAAGTGATTTCCTATAATTTGTCTTTTGTCTTCTGCGTTTCTTTATTGATTTTATAGCTCTGGCAACCTCATCCTTCATTTTATTTTCTCTTCTGACATCTATTATATGTATAACTATACCAGCCAACATAGCAACAATAATCATTCCTGCAAAATACGGGGCAAGATTTATTTTCACTCTTGCATTTTCTCCATCTTTATTTTTCTGCTCCATTACGCTGATGTTTCCCGGATAAGAAGATGCATTGCTAACAGCATTGATTATAGGATCTTTTATCGTCTGAATTGTGAGTAAAACATTTGGCAGGCTTATTTTTTCAACTTTAATGTATAAGTCGTAATAATCTGCACTAGTAAGGTTAAGTTTTATACTCTGCCCAATTCCCAGAAGGACGTTTATTGGAGAGCTTCTGATAGTAATATTTACTGCTTCATTTGTTATATTTTCAACAGATACCGTATGCTTAGAGGCATTTATATCAAATATAGTGAACTGTATTTTATCAGATTTCTTTAGCTCTTTAGTGTATCCTTGCAATGATTGTTCAGGACTTAAAGTATAAATGCTTGACAAAGATGCTCCTCCGCCCCCTCCACCGCCACTTCCCCCTCCGGATGAAGAAGCCGCTGTGCTGGGAGAATTTACGACAAAACTTCTAGTTTCAGATATTCCTTCATTAGAGGCATCATCCAAACAGCTTATATTCCATGTATAGCTTCCTGCTCCAAATGTCTGTGTAAATATATATGAGTTAGAAGTATTAGTTATAGAACTATTAGTCGCGTTCACTGCACTATTTACTATTAATTCGCATTTGCTTATGTTTAGGTTGTCTTGAACAGTATAGTTAAAGTTCAGTGTACTTGCCCCATTGAATGTCGCAGAATTATCTGGGCTGCTCGTGTTTATGCTGGGAGGAGTCAGGTCAATTGTAAAGCTTATTTGTGCAGACTGATTGGTATTTCCGGCGTTATCAGTGCATAAGTATGTGACATTATAAGTAGAATTCTGAATAAGTGTATTGTTTATTAGGCTGAAGTTAAGATAATTTGTAGAGTTCATGCTTACATTGTTTATTCCATTATCGAGTGTATATGAGCAGTTTCCTTGCTCATTAATGCTGGCATTAAATCTTCCGTAATTATACCAGCTGCCATTTATTGGACTCTGAATGTTATTTGTTGGAGGAGTCAAATCATAAGAAAAAGTGAAATTGGATAAAGCAAATTGGGATGTTCCTTGGATATTCTGGTACTTGCAATTCCATTCGTAAGACCCTTCACTTACATTATAAGAGAAATTGGAGAGATTATAATTTCCGGAAATGCTTGAATTTATATTAGCTAAAAGAGCAGTTTCATTCCATATGTAAAAACTGGAGTTCGCCAGATTGCTGCTTGAAGTTGAGTTACAGGTAAAAGTCTGATTTTGTCTTGTATTCAGATTGTTTACTGGAGAGATTAAAGAAGTTGTCAAGCTTGTCAAGTCAAGGGTAAGATTTGAAGAAGCTCCAGCCCTATTTCCTGCAGCATCTGTAAATATACAGTTCCAGAGATATGTGTCAATATTATTAAGGCTAACGTTGTTTTCTATCGCGGCGCTTCCGTTTAATACAGAATAGGTACTCTCATTTATTAATGCTCCGGTAGAGTTCCATATCATCACACTTCCATTCTGCAATATGAAATCTGTTGCACTGCATCTGAAAATCTGGCTTGTATTGAGGTTAATAGTATTGTTAGCCGGATTTAGAAGAGTAATTGAAGGAGAAAAAATGTCAAAAGCAAGAATTGCCCGATATAAGTTAACCCTCGTGAAATTTCTGCTTCCATCCGTAACTCTATCCCCCGTCGTGTTTAGAGTTCTCGTTATGTTTCGCGATGTAGAGTTTAACCCATAAATGGAAAGAAATTGTTTTATTAATGCGACTCCTCCTGCGACATGCGGTGCAGCCATCGAAGTCCCGGAATCTGTGGAGAAAGTTCCATCTATATCTGTGCTGTTTATGCTAGTGCCGGGCGCAAATATAGAAACAAAGGGGCTGTAATGGGCATAGCTTGCAATATTGTCATTTTTATTAGTTGCAGATACAGAAGTGGCGTTTTCCACACACGCAGGGGCAGCTATTGCGCTTGTGTTTCTTGGAACGCTCGGAAGATTTTCATTACCCACAGCAGCGATAACGCTTATATTCTTAGCAACGGCGTTATTTATTGAGTCAGCAAAATCTGATTGTTGAGAATCGCAATATGTAGAATATAGCTGTGAAGTGCCTAGACTCATGCTTATAACACTTATATTATAAACTGACGCATTACCAACACACCAATCAATGGCAGCTATTATGTCTGAAGTGAATCCACTGCCTGCATTGTCTAAAGCCTTCAAAGCAAGAAGCGAAGCTCCAGGAGCTACTCCAGTTATATTGCCTTGTGCAGCTGAAATTCCAGCAGTAAAAGTCCCATGTCCATGGTCATCAAGAGGGTCATTTGAATTGCTTACAAAGTTATATCCTCCCTTTACTTTGCATACTGATGAAGCATTATTATTTCCATAGCACCCTCCCAAAGAACTATGTGAATAGTTAATTCCAGTATCTATTATGCATATGCTCTGTCCAGTTCCTGTTATGTTTACATTGTTTGACAATAAAGGCCAGACTCTTGTCGCATTTATTATTCCTGGAGAAGTTTGTAGGAAGGCATGTACAGGATAATCATAGCTTATTTTAGCGATATTATCATAATTTCTAAGCTTCTCCAATTCATCAGAGTTTACTTTTGCTCTTCCTATATGCCCGCGTTGCTCAATTACCAATTCTCTTTTCACATTTGCCTTTTTTAAAGTGTTTTGGTCAGAAGAAGCATCTTTAAAGGTTATTATTACAGGTATTTTATCTTCTTTTTCAAGGGATTTTATTGCTTGAGGTTCTATATCTGCTAAAGCCCATACAGATTTAATTACAATTATAAATATTACTGCCAGAAACAAGATTAACCTCTTATTCATATAATTTTAGATACTCATCTATATTTAAGCCCTTTCTTGCAGCTATTGCGTTTCCCTGCGACGTTCTATTCTATATCCTATAAATAAGCAGATAATGCATACAATGCTCCACCATATAACTATGAATAGATTAGTCTTGTCCGTCAAGTCAAGGACCGAAGACGGCCTGTACCATACAATTATTATGATAAGCCATACTATTAAAGATGCAAATATGAGAATCCACCCCGCCAGACCTCTTTTTGAGTGCATGAAAATACATGTTTTAGACCTATTTAATCCTTGTTACTTTCAATTTTCATGAGAAAATAATTTATTATAGTTTCTTTCTATTATCTCACTTACTTCCTGCAAAGATATGCCTTTTTTAGCTGCAATTATCTTATAACTTTCTATTATAAATGAAGGCTCATTGTTTTTCAGTTTGTCAGGATGAAGAAAAGGAGAATCTGTCTCGCAGAAAATCTGCGTTAATGGTGCATCATAAGCCATTTGCTGGAATTGCCGGCTATATTTTGCATTGGTTGGCACACTTATAAACCACTTATTAGCAACTATCCTAGCTATTAGGTTTTTTCTCCCGCTAAAGCAATGCATAATTACTTTTTTAACCTGCATCTCTTCTAATATTTCAATGCACTCTTTTTCTGCTCTGCGCGAGTGTACAATAATCGGCTTATCCAAATCCTTGGATAGTTTTATCATAATCTTGAATATTTCTTTCTGCCTTTCATGCTGTTTATCATCTTCCTTGAAGTCCAAGCCAACTTCACCTATTGCTATAATTTTATCAGAATTGCCCTTTATAAAAGAAATTATTTCATTTATTTCTTTTTCATTTAAGGATAACGCATCTATAGGGTATAATCCAATAGCGCTTTTTATTTCAGGATATTTGAGTGATAGTTCCAGGGCTTTCTTATTAGAATCAAGATTAATCCCATTAGTAATTATCTTTTTTACTTCAGATGCCTTGGCACGCTCAAGCACACCTTCAATATCGTCACAAATGTCCAGATGGCAATGCACGTCTATAAGATTCATATATGTTAAATGCCTCTATATCTTAAGAATCTATCGCTTAAATTCTAATTTTGTTTAATGGAGTAAATTGGCTCCATGCAAGCTCAAACATTTGCTCTAAGGATTTTGCAAAAAACTCTGTAGAAAGCCATACAGCTACATCATAGCTAGGATGAACGGACTTATCATCTAGAAGCATAAACATTACTTGCTCGGAGTCTATTATTGCAAATCTTCCCTGAAAACCTGATAAGTTTCTTACTTCAGCAAACCTAGACATTTCTTTTGCAATCTTGTAGTTATCTGCAGTTAATGGTGCTGCAATTCTTATTGTAACGCCTCTCTTTCTTGCCTTCTCAAATGCAGGAAGCAAAGCTTCTAATTTCCTGTTCAGCCCATCTGTAGTCGTTACAAGAGTTATTGTTTTCTCTGCAGATCTTATCATCATATCCATGTGATTATACATATTCTGTCTGCCTCTTAAGCTTCCAGACAAATCAGATGGCTCTACAAACTTTATACCATTGGTAAATAAATTGTTAAGCTCATCAAGAACTTCATCATTGCGGAGCTTCTCAAGTCTCTTGCTCTTTTCTTGAGCAATTACTATAAGATTCTTCTTTACTCTTTCAACTACCTCTTCAGGCTTAAGGGCTACAAACTTGATAGGTTTTCCTATCTTCATAACAATGAAACCTTTTTTCTCCAGAGACTCTAATATATCATATGTCCTGCTTCTTGGAACGTCAGATATGCTACTTAACTCACCAGCAGTAGAAACACCACGCGAAAGAAGAGCAGTCCAAACCTTTGCCTCATAAAGATTCAAATCAAATATTTTCCTTAGCCGACTTAAAAACTCTTCTTTGATTATCATATGTTTATAATCATCCTCTATGCGTAACAAAGAAACTACTACTATTTAAATCTTTTCTATGGATTACTCTTATTCAATTACATAGCTCTATTGCGATTTTTTTCTCTTTTATAGTAAATACAATTGCCTCAGGCGGGTATTTATCTTCGATAAATATTATCTTGCCGCTGTTTGTTCTCTGCTTTAGAAAGTCCAGGTGGGAAGAAAACATCTTCTCCATCGCCTTTTCACAATAAATTTTCAGCTGAACTAGATCTCCTTTTTTCAGCCCGGCATTTTTTCTTTCTGCCTGAACTTTTCTTGCTAATTCTCTAGAGAATCCTTCTGCTTCAAGTTCTGGAGTCATTGCAGTATCAAGATGAACTTCCAGGTTCTCTCCTTTTTTCAGCTCAATTTTTTTTACATTTAACTGCCTGGAGAGTATTTCTTTTATCTCTCCGGATAATTTCTCTCCAGATATAACTAATGCCTTAGCCAGTGGCCATCTCAATCCTATTTTTGATTTGTCTCTCTCTGCTAATCCATATTCAATAATCTTGAAAGCTGTTTCAAAATCTTTTTCCTGTTTATCATCAATCTTTTTCCTGTTCGGATTTGGCCAATCACTTAAATGTATTGATTCACCATCAACTATTTTATCTTCTTTTAATTCCAGCCAGATTTTTTCCATAATGAATGGAACAAAAGGAGCGCATAATTTGATTAAATTAAGATAGACTTCTCTTAATACATTTTGTGCAGCAACATCATCTTCAGATAATCTTTCTCTTATAATCTGAATATATCCTCTGCTGAAATCCTTTAACCAGAATTCCTGCAGGGCTCTTGCAGCAAGATGGGGATGAAAACTCTCCATTTCTTCAGTTACATTAACTATTAAATTATTTATCTTGCTCAATATCCATTTATCTTCAACAGCACCAATTTTACTTTCTTTAGATTTTTTAACTAATTTTTTAATATTATACAATATGCCTAGATTATTTGTTGGCTCTTTTAGTACATTATAGCCAAATCTTAATTCTTGAGAGGGATCTTGAAGCATGAAAATCAGTCTCATCGGGTCTGCTCCAACTTTTCCAACTGCATCATCAAACCATATTGCATTTCCCTTGCTTTTATGCATCTCCTCTCCTTTTTCATCTTTAAGAGTTTCATATCCAAATAGCGCTTTGAAAGGAGCCTTTCCGGTTAAGGTTACTCCGGACCAAAACAACGCATTAAACCATCCTCTGAATTGTCCAGGAATATTCTCACTTATTAAATCTACAGGATACCATTTTTCCCATTCATTTTTATTCTCCAGATAAGGACCGATTGTAGAAAAAGGCACAATTCCAGCGTCAAGCCATGCATCCCCAACATCTTTTATTCTCTCGGCTTCTTTCTTGCAATTTTTGCATTTTATCTTAATATCATCAATCCACGGTCTATGTATTTCTGGCAGGTCATCAACTTTTTTCTTGTCCACTGCTTTTTCCTTTAATTCCTTTAAGCTTCCTATAACTTCTATCTCTCCGCATTCACATACCCATATTGGCAAAGGCAATCCCCAATATCTCTCTCTGGAAATAAGCCAGTCCCCCATATTTTTAAACCACTCTTCCTGCCTGACTTTTCCATATTGAGGATACCAATTAACTTTCTTGTTTTCTCTTATTAGATTTTTTCTTATTTCTTTTGATTTTATATACCATTCATCAACTAATCTAAACACTAATTCTTGTCCGCATCTCCAGCAATGAGGATATCTATGGCGTATGTTTGTTATCTTATAGACGAAGTTTCTTCTATCAATATCTTCCAAGACAAGATTATTAACATCTGAATATTTTTTCAGGCTAAATTCTTCATATCCTTCATTGTAAAATCCAGATTCATTCAGGGGGGAGATAGCAGGCAAATTATCTCTCTTTCCTAACTCAAAATCTTCTGTTCCGCAACCCGGAGCAATATGCACTATTCCAGTTCCTTCTTCTCCGGAAGCAATATCCCACAATACGACTTTATGCGGAGATTTTTTCTGTACTTCAAGTTTGGCATAAGGCATTAAATACTCAATGCCCTTTAGTTTTTTCCCTTTAACTTTCTCTAATATCTTGTACTTTCCATTAATCTCATTTAATCTTGACTCCACAATCCAATATTTAACGCCCTCATTCTCAACTTTAACATAATCTAATTTTGGATTGACAGCAATGGCAACGTTTGCGGGAACCGTCCATGGCGTTGTAGTAAATATCAGAAAATATTCATTCTGATTTGCCTTTAGCGGAAACCGCATGAATAATCCCTTATGAGTTACTTCTTTATATCCTTCAGTGGCAATATCGTGTTTAGAGCTTGCAGTGCCGCATCTCCAGCACCAAGGGACTGCATCTTTTCCTTTATATAGCCAGCCTTTCTCATAATATGTTTTTAATAAAAACCAATTATGCAGGTTATTTTCATCACTCATGGTATAATAGGAATTATCCCAGTCCATCCAGTAGCCCAGCCTTATGCTCTGTTCTGCCTGTATCTTAGAGAACTTCTGAACTCTTTTTTTGCAGGCATTTACAAAGTTAAGTATGCCAAATTTTTCTATATCTTTCTTGTCTTTTAGCCCAAGATCTTTCTCTTCTTCTCTCTCCACCCATAGTCCCTGGCAGTCAAAACCATTTTGAAATCTCTGATAATATCCCTGCATGGCTTTAAATCTCTGGAATAAATCCTTGTAAGTTCTTCCCCATGCGTGATGAACGCCCATAGGGTTATTGGCAGTTATTGGGCCGTCAAGAAAACTCCATCTTTTCTTTCCTTTATTTTTCTCTCTTAATTTTTCAAATATCTTGTTTTTCTTCCAGAATTCCAATATTTGGCTTTCAACTTCTTGCGTATTGTACATTTTAGTATATTATAGCCCCTGTATAATTTAATATCCTCATCCTTTTTTAAAGTCTCTCTTTACCCCCTTGTATCTTGCAACTTTACTTTCAAGTTTCCAATCACTAAACTCTTCATAGAATAATCTCTCTCTTTCATTCCCAATGTCTTCACTTGAGAGATTTCTACACATTAAATTAATTAATGCACCATACTTAACTCCTTTTTCAAGTAATACTTCAGAGTACCTTCTAATAGACTCCATTGGTTCTCCATCTCTCATCTTTATCTCAAAGTCTTCAGTGCTATGTTCTCCATGCACAACTTCAGAATATATGTTCCATGATAAAGAAAATCCAAGCCCATCAAAGAATCTCCTAGGCAAACGTTCAGAAGCAGATTTGTATGAATTTTTAGTCATAAGAATATGCGCAAGTCTGAATAGACTTGCTATTAGATTATAATAGCTATTTTAGAAATTGCAGCTTGCCGTAGATGCTCACACTTATTTTCAGCCATTGCAATACACAAAGATAACGCATATTTAAATTCTTCTCTTCGTCCAGGATTTGCTAAAGCTCTTTGTATAAGCTATGATTGACAATATAGATACAAACATCAGAGTCATTGCTTCAGCGTATCTGTTTATTATATACAAAATTAAAGACCCGAGAATAAATATTATAAATGTAATCCTAAACCATTTTCTTCCTGCTACGAGTTCATCTCTGGCAGCCCATGCCAGCAAAATCCCTGTAGGAATTGCCAAAATTAGAATTAATATCTCAACCATCATTTTTAATTCCGTCAATTAGCTTTGCCATCATAAAATCTTTTTCGGTCAGACCTGATTCACTATGGGTGGTAAGCATTAGCTTAACTTCCTTGTAATTGATTATTATTGAAGGATGATGCTGATTCTCCTCAGCAATTTCCGCAACAAAATTGACAAATTTAATTGACTCACCGAAGCTTTCAAATGAGAATTCTTTCATTATCATATCGCCTTCTAAATACCAGTTATTAAGTTCTTTCAGGAGCTGTTGAATCTTTCCAAGCGGAAGCACCATCTTGTTTATAAGAGTCTTTTATTTATAAGCTTTTATTGCTCAAACTCCTTCAATTATCCATTAGAGAATTGAGTACAAATATGTAATAAACCTACGCAATTCTCCATATCTTTAAATATATGGGCTTACTCCTCACAATTATGATAAAGACGGTGGTGATTACTGGCGGTCCTGGAACCGGTAAGACTTCAGTTATAAAGCTTATAGCTAAAAAATACCCCATTGCCCCCGAGTCAGCAAGGCTTATTCTCGAGAGAAATAAGATTTTTAGGGGCAAGGACGCAGCACAAGCCAGAGGAATTAATTTTCAAGAAGCCATATGGGATCTTGAATTGAAGCACTACAAGAACGCACTCTCATTAAATCATAGGAAGTTCGCCTTTTTTGACAGAGGATATTTTGATGGCTTTGCGTATTTGCATCTATCAAATATCAAAGAGCCAATTGAAAGGGTTTTTCAGGGTAATCAGATAAAATATGATTATGTTTTCATCTTAGACCCTCTGCCAGAAAAGTTTTATGAGAATGACGGCAAACGTTCAGAAAGTTACATGGAATCTTTGAAAATTCACAAGCTAATAATAAAAGCTTATGCTAAATTCGGATATAAGGTAATTAGGGTGCCATTTGACAGCGTTAAGAACAGAGCAAAATTCATTTTAAGGAATATTAAGGTAAATTGATGGTTTATTGACCTGCAGATGGGCATTTTAATAATGAATAATCAAGGAGAATGTCTGGTCACTAAGATAGACATTCTCCTTGGAGAGGCTAAGAGGGTTGTTCGCGTTCTGTAACATATGATAAAAACTTAAAAAGTAATTAAAAGTTAGTTGTCTATCTCTAAAAGAATCTCTCACTGCTATAACCTATTAGATATGCAATTATCATGACTGAAAGCATATTCCCTATGAGAATAGGAAGGAAAGTGAATTTAAACGGGTAACGCGCTAGTCCGAGAGAAACCATCATTATATCATTGGGGAGAGGTACGAATGCAGCATATAAAAATATCACCAGCGGCATTAACCAGGAAGGTACCTTTTTAGCAAACGTATTAAATATTTTTATGATGGCTTTGCTATTTTTTATCACTTTATTTCCTTTCTTTCCAAGGTAGAAAAATATACTATCTCCAAATGTAACTCCAATTCCGCCAATTAAACCGAGGAGCAATGGATTAAGTCCACCAATAGCCAGCGTAGATAGGACAGTGTAGAAAGAAAAAGCCGTAACTGAAGAGATTCCTCCAAAAGCCGCAACAAGAAAAATAAGCATATAGCTGTTTGTTATGCCCAGTCGTTTTACAATGTTTTCGGGGCCAACGGAAAGAAGAATAATCATCCAAGCAATAAGGAAAGCCACCAAAATTGCCAATATAAAATAGTTCCGATTATATATTTTCACATTCTTCCTAACTCTAGTCCCCATATACATTACAGGGTCCGCAACATTATAAAAAGAAGGCTTCTTTTTTGCAACAACTACTAATCAATATACAATTAAAGGAATTATCTATATTAAAGTGATTTCCTATAACTGAATTAGTGCTTAAGGAATTATCTATTAAGAGACTGAGAGAACCGCTGGTTCTCGAGGCACTCAAGAATCGAAGATTCTTGATGATTCTGGACAAATTACTATCCTAATTATCAGAATTTTTCATAAGTACTCCCATCTTAGATATTATTTAACCTGTTCAAAATATCTATCCTTTAGAGACTTTAACTGCTTTAAGGCCCTTGTCTCCTTTCTCTATCTCAAATGTGACAGAATCGCCTTCAGTGATAGAAACTCCTTCATTCAAACCGCTGCTATGTACAAAATATTCTTTTCCATCTTCAGCAGTTATGAATCCAAATCCCTTCACTTCATTGAAAAATTTTACCTTGCCGTTCATTGTTATACCTCCGTATGCCATAGCAAAATTATTTGCCCATATAAACTTTTCTATCTGCGGCAGTTTCAACTTATCAGAGCTTTATTGCTCAAACTAGGTGCAATACCCACTAGCCTCACTACGATATTTTTATTAAATAAGAACATTAAAATATTAGGTAATTGATACATTTTAGCACCAAAAAAGCTTATAAATTAGCTTAAATACGACGAGATATATGAGAAAAGTGTCGTCAGACGTGTATTTTCTTGGTAGAAAATGCATATTTTGTGATAAATATGGCTTATAGAAATTGAGATATTATATTATTTTTACTTAGAAGTATCTGCAAGAAAGACTGCTAAAGAATTGAATTTCAATTATAGATTAGTTCATAGAAAGTTTATTGCGGATCTTAAAAAGAATAAGAAAGTAAAAGAGATAGAAGAAAATAAGAACCATAGAGACGATAATGGTAGAGTTATTAACTTATCTATGTGGGAAAGATACGACAAGGTAAAAGGAGAGTTATATTACGCTAACTTCCAAGGGCAAACTGAATATAGTTACAAAAAAATTTTGTCTACAAGAGCAAATGCTGCATTTCTTATGGTTTCAATTCTCTCCAATTCTGGTGAAAGTCGGTTGGTCCAACGGGAGTTGCCTGCTATCATCCAACATAAAAGCCATGAATGTGAATTCTGGTACATCAATGATTGGATGCTTAAAGATGGAACTGATAAGGGAATAAATGTATATGAAAATGTTGCAGAAATGATTGCAAATAACGCCTCACCTGATAATGCAGTCTATTTCTTAACACATTCAATTCCTGGTGGATGCCATGGGAAAAAAATGCCGTATACAGGAATGTTTATTTACACTATGCTAAAAATCTACCTACCCCATACTGCGACCAACTTCGCACATTTGCATTGAATAGTGCAAGGAAAGAATTTGAAGAAAAATTGCAAGATTTCTTTAATAGTGGCACTTCTAACAGCAATGCTAAAAGAGATCGGATCGAATCTCTTGCTATTGAATGTGAGAGTCTCGGAGATAGTCTTCCAAGAGGTAGATTTTATGAAAGAGTCGGAGACCATCATAGAGCTTTGGCTATTTTTGTCGCAAATAAAGAATGGGAGCGTGCTTCAAATACAGCAGATAGAATAAAAGGCCGTGAAAAAGAAGCTGCAGAATATCTTTATCTTGCTGGAAAGAATAAATGGGTTGCAATCAGGGCAGAGAGATTAGGAGATATTGATATAGCTATGGCAATGAGAAGTGGACAATATATTGTAAATTTGGAAGCTTAATATATAACTATAAAGTAGTTACCATAGGAAGATTTAAAAGAACGCTTTTAGTAAAATAATTGTAGTAAAATTATAATTATCTTGATATGGAAAGCAAAAAATGAATTTAGATAGCAAAACATGGTTTTATGATGAATTGGCTTCCTTATTTAGAAAAAAGGATGAAGAAGACAAAGCCAGATTAAAGAAAATGCAAAGACAAGTTGATGCTAAGTTCGGTATAGCTAATACTAAATCTTTTGTCTTCAGTCATGTAAGTCCATCATTTGGAGAGGTCATTGAAATACCATTTCGATGCCCTGACTTTTACAAGCCTTATGCCGAAATGGATTTAGATAATTTTACAGGCGCCATTCAATTTAGGCGCAATTTTGCGAGAGCCCACCCATTCTTAATAGGTCCTGCAACTCTTGAAAGCCTATTAGATAAGCCAGTTGATAATTATGACTATATTACGACAGGTAAATTGCCTTTTAATCCTTTATTCTTTGAGTTTGCTGAAAACGTTTCAGCAACAATTCCACATGTAAAAAGGTCTGAAGTTTCTCTGCAAGGTGTTTATTTATGCGGAAATAACAAAAGCGGTTCAATGAACTATGTGTTCACTTCATTTTGGAAAGACAAAGAAGGAGAAATAATGAGCATTGATTTATTTATGAGTGACCCAAGATCCAAATTTTTCCGTGGGCAAGTTAATCATCTTTCAAGGTCAAATTTTGACTTGGATAATCAAAAATTGGATAAAAATAGATATCAGTTTATAATTGATATAAACAAGGATAGATTGTGGATTGCCCAAAGTGCCAAAAAA
Organism: Candidatus Pacearchaeota archaeon; assembly: GCA_018303945.1. Taxonomy (GTDB): domain Archaea; phylum Nanobdellota; class Nanobdellia; order Pacearchaeales; family GW2011-AR1; genus JAGVXD01. The sequence goes on along the minus strand of JAGVXD010000007.1, from coordinate 20,290 downwards.
GAAGCTGCATTGGGACATGCATTATATAGAAAAGCTACCGAATTAGTTGATTTTAATGAGTTATTTGATAAAGAAGTATCTTTAAGTTCTGTACCGCACAGCGCTATTGACATTGTTCCTAGCTTGTCAACAAATCTTATCAATTACATAAATGCCCATAATATGACAATTGCAACAAGAAATCGTCCAGGTACTCCAACATACCATCCTGAAAGACCTGTTGAAACAAAACCATATTCATTTGTTGAAGTTAGAGATGAATCCTACGATGAACCTAAAAACCATCATAAAGGTCAGATTTTAACATATCAATTAGCAGTAAGAGGGCACAATAGAAAATTAAGAGATGAAAATATGCAGATTAAAAAAATTATTTGGATTGCTCCTTATACAAAAGGTCCAGAAGGGGCACCATTTTATGATACTCGCCATGAAGTTACTGCAAAGAAGATATGGGCAGAAAAAGCGCTTTTTGCTAACATATATTAAATTTTCCCTTGCAATTTCTTCCAATTTTTGCGTCAGCGCCTTCGGCGCATTCAAATACCCCAAGTCTAGCATAAGAGTTCGTCGGATTCCTGTTGCAGTTCAGGTTAGTCCTATCCGAATTCGCGTTGAACCTCGCGACAGTTGTAGCACTTCCATTAAGTATCACTGCAACGCGAATATTCGCTCCAAGCTTACCCAAGGCTCTTCACTGCTACTAACTGTTATTGCTGTATTTTATTGGCTTTCCTTTCGGGGAAAACACTATGGTTATGCGTGTAGCCTGTTAAGTCTTGTCTTCGTTAGTATTCTACAAGGTAGTAGAACGAAGTCGACAACCCTCTAGGGCATGAACACCTGGATAATCCTGTTTAAGAAGATAATTAAGGTCAAATAGAGTATTTTAGTTACCACTATAAAGATACACTAATAGAAAGGTTTAAATAGATATTTTATACATAAAAAGTATATAAAATGGCACAAAAACCAAAAAGTTACGTATTAACAAAGAAAATAGCCAAACACGGCCACCAAGCGATAATTGTAATTCCAAAATTTTTACAGCAAGACTTAAAACCACAAACTGTTGTCGAAATTAAGCTTACAGTAGTCAAAGAAGCAATAAAAGAGTTACAATTATCTGAAATTGAAAAGATATTCCCAACTTTATCAAGACATCTTAAGATTACAATCTTGGCTCTATGTGTAAATACTAAAGTAAACGGCGGTTACGCTATAACTTACCCAGATGCCTACAAAAACTATGTTTTTAATGCCAAAAACGAGCACTTTGGTGCGGTCGGAGAAAGGCAATTTAGGGTTTATTTGGATACTTTAGAGATGCTTGGATGTTTCGACTTTCAATGGCGTTCTGCTCCTAATCGACGTGGCAGAGTAAGAATAGCTATTCCGAAGTTTGATTATATTAGCTTTTTGAGTCGATTTATTACGGAATAACGGAAGCGGTGCCCTCTGGGTGGGGGAGGGGTTCGTCTCCGTTAATGCTGTTATTCAACAAATTTCAAAACACGATAAATCGTGCCAAATAGCAAGACCTTAGACTTCTCGCTTGTTTAATTGAGCATATATCTTTCTAGTTGATAGATCTTCTTCTGTTTGTTTATACAATTCATTTTCTTTTCCCTTATCTATAAAAATTAAGCTCTTTGTAGAGAGAAGTGAATTACTTCTAACTTGAGAGAAAGGCAAATTGGAACTTTTTAATAAATTATATATATTTGAGTTCCAATTTGAACCGATATCGTGGTTTGAATATGCAAATCCTTGATAAAAATAATAGGATAATATCTCAGAATTACGGACTACAAGGATAACTGTTAAAACTTTTTTTCTTGCTTTTTCGTCTTTAAGAAATATATCTATAAGCTTGTTATGATTATTTCTAGATTGACTACTATCGCCATGACCGAAAGTCCAATATATTTGATTATTATAAACAATTAAGTAAATTTTATGATAGCTCCACCTTTGTAAATCTAACAAACATTTTTCTTTTATTTTTCTATGAGAAAAAGGATAAAGATGAATTGTGATTATTTGTTTAACCTGATCAATTATTCCTTCGAATTCATTTGGAGAGAGGTATTTTAATTTCTCTATTTTTAACTTAAGAACTTTCTTTACATCACTAATATTCTCAAAGTTAAGACTTTCTTTTTTCTTCATAATCCTTAAAATCCTCAACCATCTTTTCTATATCTTCTTTTGACATGCCCTTTATCTTCTTCTCTAATTGTTCAGCTTTTTTATCCATCATTTTAAGATAATCCAAGAATCCTAAAATGAAAGAATACTTGCACGCTTCTCTTTTACTAACTCCTTCAACTTCTTGTTTTATTCTTTTCCAACTATCTTCAAATATTTTAGTTGCGATAACAACCGCTTCTTCCTGAGCATAATCTAATTCATCCTCGCCTTCAAAATCTTCTTCGTCATATTCATCATCCCACCCAAAACTCATTACTCTGCTGGGTTTAACCTCTTCCATATTTTGAGGTGGCTCTTCTCCATACATCTCTTTATACATCTCAGCAGGAGTCTTTCCAGTATCGCTCTGCTTTCTTACAAAATTATACCAATGATAAAATTCTTCTTGCTGTTTTTTATCTTCCTCATCATCTTTAGGTTCAGACTTATCTTCAAAGAATTCCTGCCAAGCGCTATCAAACTCCTCAATTGCAAAATTCATCATTTTCTTATCTATCATTTATTACTTTCCAAAAATTTATTACAAATATCTATGAGAATAGGTTTAATCTTTTCTTTGAAATACTCAAATTCCTTCTTTTCATATGAGGATATTGCAAGCTCTTCTATCTTTTCCTCGCTTTCAAAGAATTTATCCTTTAGAAGAAGATCAAGCTTTTCAGTAATTAAACTAGTTAAATCGGTTTTAATAAGTGAAGAGTTATTTATCTTTTCAATAATCTCACCTATATCTGCTTTAAGGGAATCTTTTATCAAAAACAAATCAAATAAGTCTCTTTCTTGAAGTTTCTTCCTTGTTAAAGTGGCCCTATACTTCTCTAAGGTAATCTCCTTTAGGGAATAATTAAGGACATTGAAATTCTGATAGTTTAGTCCAAGAGAAAATAAAAGTTCCTTTGAATCGAAAAAATCAGTTATCGCCTTTACAGAGGTATTCTTTGGAGTATCAATTATCTTTTCTACGAAATTTATCTCTACCTTTATGTATTTATTTTCTGAATAATATATCTTGAAGGTATAAACGGTTCTTCCACTTAGCATCTTGCAATATTTCTTATTGCTCCTATCTGTGCTAAAATCAAGTCCAAGAGTATCAGCGACATTTTTTAGTTCAGGCACAAAATTATCTAGGAATATCTTAACTTTTCTTTCTCGAGGATTCCTTCCTAAATCCCTTATAGCATTTGAATCTTTAAAGACAAAATCCAAATCCTCAGAGAAGCGATGATATTTCAGATAATTTCTTGAAAGCAAAGTTCCGCCTTTGAATATCAAATCTTTTCCCAATCCTTTCTTTTCAAATTCAGCCAAAATTAATGTCAAAAGAAGATCCTTCTCCAAGATATCTTCATGGTTATTCAGATTAAGACTCTTCTTTATTTGTTCTATATATTTGCTTTTGTTAATTTCTTGCCAACCCATTTTGGATACCTCTTTAAGTATTCTTGAGTGTTCTTCACGCTTATTAAATTATTAGATTCTCCAAAATAGACCTTATCTAGATAGGTCTTTGCAGGATCAGAATAAAAATAAACAATATCGTTTTTTGTTTTTAATTCCTTTAGTCCAAAGATGAGATTTTCTTTAGTTTTTATGAATCTAACATTAAGCCCAACTATTTTTCTATCTCCGCTTAATCTGGTATTTATTATGTTAATCTTATTAGGGGTTTGCCATGTCTTTCCTTGCTCATAAATTGCAGTATTAAGTCCAAGATACCACTTTATCTTCTCTTTATTCAGTACCCAGAATAAAAGCTCTTTATCTGAGTATTCAGAATATCCTCTTTTTCTCTCATCATAAGAATTGATGTAATAATAGCCAAGAAAGATTCTTTTTATGTATCTATTTTTAGATAAATCTGCAATTAAACTCTTGTGATGAATGCTTGGATTGACTTTCTTATATTCCTCATATAAATCTAAAATCTCCTTCTTCGTGAAGATTTTGCCTCTATTTATAAGAGCTTCATGTATTCTATTTATTGAATTCATAAATGCTCTATGGTTTAATCGTATATAAATCTTTCGTGTTGTTTCAGATTTAGGCATTTATTGCCTATTCTTGAAATGAAGAATTTAAACAATAAAAGATATAATCTTGGAAAGCGAAGTGCAAGCACAGCTTGCACTGCACAACTAACGTTTTTCTCGTTTCTAATAATGCTATTTTATGACATTTTTAGAAACAAAGTTGTTATTATTTCATTATGGTATAAGTAACATAATATTATGACATTATTGACATACTACTTAATTCTCAACTTCTACTTTTTGAATATAGGGAGTATCGTGTGGACTGTTGTCTATCTTCTCAGGATCTTCACAAGATAGGCTTTTTATCATATCAAGATACATCTCATCACCTTTTTCCTTAATTTTTTTGAAATAATCTATATTCTCTTGAGTAAATGGTCTATCTTCAGACCATTTTCCATCCTTCAAATTTCTCTCAGCATCTTCTTTACTATATTTTAAGCCATCTTCTGCTTCGTGTAATAAATCAAGTCTTAATTTGTTCCATGGTTTGAAAGCACCTTCACGAGTTTTATGAATACTTCTAACAGAATTATGTTCTGGACCGCTATCCCCAACAAGATAAATAACTTCTTTTTTCATCTTTCTTGCAATAGCTCTAACTTTAAAATTGTTTACTTTTCTGCACATATGTTTACTTTTTCATACAGTAAAAACGCGGAATTAGCGGATTTTATGAATAGTTTTTTAGGCGGAAAAAGGCTAAAAGGTCAGTTTTGGTCATTAACTATATTATATTTCTGAGCTTTCCACATCTGAAAAACGACTAAAAAGTCCCTTTTTAGCCCAGAGCTTTATAATATTTGGAGGTTTTATCGTATATAGAAATAAAAGAGATGGCAACAAATAAATCAACAGAAAAAGTATTGAATTACTTAAAAGAGCAAGAAGAGCTTAAAAAAGGACTAAAAGATTTAGAGCTTTGCTCTGAAAAAGTACCAATTATTCTTTTCTTAGAAAGAGAAGAACTCTAAAATTGACTCTAACAGCCACTCACCATATTCTTATTTGCCCGAGATGTAACTTGGATAACTCAAGTTTCTCAGATAGCTTATGGGGCAACATTACATATTATTATTTAGTAGTAACATAAGCGAAAAGTTTATAAACTCCTATTTCTCCAAGAAAGCATGGGATTAGATTTGAACACTGAACAAGAACATATAAGAACTGATGGGCTAGAAATACCTTTCTTCAAAGAGTTTTATGGTCTGAATGTAAAAAGAGCATCAGAAGTTAAAGCTGCAGGAAGAGTTCTAGCTCCCGTTTATGTAATCATGGAAAGAAAAGCAAATTCTCCTAAAAGTGATTGGAATGCTAACTATTTTGATTCAGGGGATGGTTTTGCCTACCCTGCCAAAGGAGCTTATGAGGGCAGGCGCTTTAAGGTAGTTTTAGGTTCACAAGAATTAACTGATATGAAGAAAGATAGCGATTTGATTGATAAAGGATTGTTAAAACCTTCTTAATAATTAAGAAGGTATAAAAGTATATATACGTTGGGGTATATTGTATACTATGGAAAGAATAATCATAGAGAAGCCAATATATCACATAATAGTGGAAGCTATTGATAAAACAATAAAGCTATCCGATGAGATTGGAGATATTAGAATTGAGGGTAAGTTTGTGATTATTCCAAAGAATCGTTTCCATAAAACCTATTGGAGATATGATTGGAGTAAATTTCCAAAGAAAGAGAAGCCATTTCTTAAAAAATATTTAGCTGATTATGAACTGGGTAAGATTAGCACTAATGCGTTTACTAACGAAAATAGAGAAACATTATCCCGCTATGCTTTAACTCTAAAAGCTGTTTTAGAAATACTAAAGAAACCTGTTGATGAACTTTCCGTTAAACAGGTAGATGATTTTGTAAGGAGATTAAATAAGGGCGAAATCCAAAAGTCTTTTGAAACACAAAAACAATATCGTATGCAGTTGGCTACTTATATTGAATGGAGATTTAAGAATATCTACTCAAAAAACCCAGCGTTAGCGGTTACAAAGTATGCTCCATTAACACAATCATTAAGAACTAGGATAAAACATAAAGAGAAAAGTGTTGTAGTTATAAGTGAAGATGAAGTTGATAAACTTTATAAAAAATGTTCAAATTCTGAGGAGAAATATTTGATAGCTATGTTGTTTTCAAGCGGTGCTAGAATAGCTGAATTTTTGAATATTAGATTTAGTGATATTGAATTTCCAGAAGGGAAAGAAAACTTCTGTAAACTAACATTAAGAACTGAAAACTCCAAAACAGAAGGTAGAACTATTCCGTTATATTATAAGAATTCTTTAGAAGCAGTAAGAGATTTTGTAGAGGAACGTAAGAAGGGGTTGGAAAAACGTAAACATTATTTTGAATTTAAATCTCAAGAGGATTTTGTATGGGTAACACCATATGCTTCAAGTGATAATATGATTAAGAGAATAGGAAAACGTGCAAATATGATTCTACACTTCCATCTATTCCGTCATTCTAGTGCTAACTGGTTAAGAGAAAGATTTTCGGATTCACAAATGGATTACTTTTTTGGATGGAGATATGGTAGCCCGATGAAGGCAAGATATGGTGGTGGAAAATCTAAGATGATGTTTAAGGAAGTTACTAAGGACGTTGTCAATACTGAAATAAGTGAATTAAAACATCAAATGGATAAACAAAGTTATGAGAATAAGATGAAGGGTGAAGAACTGAATAAATTAAAAGCTGATATGGAAGACCTAAAAGGAAATTTGATGAAAGAACTAAAAGATAAACTTAAGAAAGAAATTTTAAGCGAGTCAAGAAAATGAAAATAGATAAAAGAAAGGGTAGGGTAATTAAATATTCTAAAGAGCTACTAGCAGATATTTTTACCTTTTTTGAAGATTTAAGAAAAGGACAACGTAGTAGATTCGATAATGATAGTATGAGAGTAGATAGTGATGTTGGGTTAAAATATCATAGATTTAAAACAGAAGATAAAGAAATATACGGGATATCATATCTCTCTAAAAAGTACAAATATGAAAAGATAAAAAGAGAATTATGTAAAAAACACAACCTACTTCCAAAGCAATTTCCATCTCAATCTTACTTCTATGAACTTATAAGAAAGCAATTTCCCCCAAAGTTATAATTTATTAAAAAATAATATTATTATTCTATAAAACTACAGCATAAAAATAATATTGTGGTTTATAAATATTTATTTATAAATTGTTTTATGAAAACAATGATGTCGGTTACCGTTGATGGTGACTTAAAACAAAAGGCTACTAAGATAATTCAGCAAATGGATTCTTCTATGTCTTATGAAGTTAATCAATTGTTAAAAAAGATTGTGGAAGAGAAAGGTAGGATTACAAGAGGAGAGAAAAATGGGTAGCGATTTTGATAACATGATGGTGGAACTTCATACAAAAGCAAAATTACAAGCATATGCTGAAGCTGAAGCAGAACTTATTCAAAAAAAAGATTGGAAATCTCTTCAAAAATTACAGGAGATGAAGAAGGGAGATATTAAGGAGTAAATCATGGAATTAAATAAATATCTAAATAAAAGAGTGCAAATTATTCTCGGGAATGGCTTCACTTATATCGGTCTAGTTATTGCAACCGATGACAATTCTATCACTCTAATTGACAAGACTAATTCTAAGGTTTGTATTAAGGAGAGTTCAATTGACTTTATTAAAGAGGTGAATAGATGACATCAGTTCCTAAACAGCTACAAAATCCTAAGTTTAGATTTGTTTTACTAGGTGGTTGGAATACTTGGAAGCATAACATATCAAAAGCTGTAATTATTGTGGAACTAAAAGATTATTTGGAACATAAGAAGAATAAAGATTGGAAGCCATTAGGAAAATCTCCTTTCGAGAAAGAATGGCAAACTAAAAATAATTACAAGTTTGATGATGTGAAATTAATAAATCATCAACACAATTTTGGAGTTATCGGCGGTTATGGGGATCTAATAATTTTAGATATTGATGATAAAGAACTTGCAGAGAAGCTATTAAAACAATTGAATACCTTTGCTGTAAGAACTGGCTCTGGAGGCGTTCATTTTTATTTTATATCGGATTATAAAAAAAATCATGTTCTTATTAATAAGCAAGGAGAGTTAAGAGCAAATAAATACCAAGTAGTTTCTGCACCATGCAAGCATCCATCTGGAAATTATTATGAAATAATAAAAGATATTCCGATTGCAGAAATATCTTCTAAAGATTTGTTAGAGTTGATTAAACCTTATTTGAGAGAAGAAGCGCCAATAACCAAAGCAACAAAAAGCAAAGGTAAAGATACAAGCAGAAGCGGTTTAGAGTATAGAAGAATTCTTGCATTGTTGAGAGAAGGAAAGAATAGAGAAGAAATTTATAAGATAATGGAAGCATATAGTAAATGGGCTTCTTCACCTGAGCAATATAAAAAAATAACTTTTGAAAGTGCCGAAGCTTTTTATCTGCAAGAAAGATTAAAGTCAGAAAAAAAAGAAGAATCACGAGAGAATAACGACCTGAAGACATTTATATTTGATAAAAATGAGATAATTCAAAATCGAGTTTTTAGCTCACATCTGTTGAATGATAGTATTTTTGGATTTGGATTATTACTCCCAAGAGAAGAGGACACTTTTGATAAAAAAGGCAATATAACGGGAAAAACTCAAATCTGGAGGCCTGTTTCAATAACCTCAGACAGAAGAGGGCTAACTTACGGAAGCTGGTTTCAGAAAGATTATAAGATTAAATTTGAAGAAATACCATATTTTATGAAATTAAGATGGGAGCTTGAGGATATAGATACTTATGTTCATAAGAATCCTGAAAAAGTTAGTGGAAAAGATTTATTAGATGCTATAAAAAAGCAGTATGAGTATTATCTCTATTTCAGAGAACCTTTATTGTATTATATACACGCTCTTTGGGATATTGGAACCTACTCACATCAGGTATTCTCGGCTTATCCAATCTTTGAAAATAGAGGGCTATCTGGCACTGCAAAAACTAAAACTATGGTGGTAAGTTCTTACATAACTCTTAATGCAACTGATATAATGATTAATCCTTCAGAAGCTACATTATTTAGAGAAACTGAATGTATTCGCCCAACTAAATACATAGATGAAGCAGAAAGATTGTTTAAATGGACTAAGGAAGGAATGGAACCAGATAACAGAGTGGAGCTAATTAATGCTTCATACACAAGAAATGGAGCTGTTCTAAGACAAGAAAAACAAGGAAACAAGTATGTGACTAAGAGATATCATTGTTATTCTCCAACTATGATTAGTTCTATTACTGGATTGTTTGGAGCAACTGAAAACCGAGCAATTACTCAAATACACACAAAATCTCCAGATAATGATAAAAGGGGAGAAAGGGATCCAGAGGATGATATAAATGATGTTAAATGGAAAGAGATAAGGAATAAATGTTATTTGTTTACATTACAGAATTGGAAAAGGATTTATGATGAGTACTTAACTTTTCAAATCGGCGTTAATAAAGAAGGGAAAGAGTATGGGATTAAAAAGCGAGACTTGCAGATATGGAAACCTATTTTAGTTCTAGCCAAAATCATAGACGCTAAATTGTATGAAGACATTCTCTTATTCGCTGAAAAAACTTCTAACTTAAGAAGAGCAGATCTATTGAGTGAAGGCACAACTGATTATAAGGTATTGAGCTGTTTAAAGGAAATCTTAACGAGAAAATATCACATATCAAATAAGGATGATAAAATCTATGTTGAGGAAATAAGAGAAGTTATTAATGGTGGTGCAACAAGCGGTCTTGGTGTTAAAGACAAAGGATACAATAAAACCATATCATCACACCTAGATAAATTGGGGTTCAAGGATTATAGAACTTTCGATACAAATAAAGGAAGTTATTTTGAGATAACCATTCCTATCTTTAACTCCATTACAGATCTACAATGTCCGCAACTATCGATTAAAGATTTAGAAAAACAGGAGACCTTAACATGAGTAATTATCCATATTATTCCTATTCTTTATATTTTTTATATTTAAATTATAATATGCATAATAAAAACAATACTATGAATAATATGCAAAATAAGGAAAATATAGTGATTTTAACATGACCTCTCAAACACGACCAATCGATCTAAACAACACCTATGTGCTAGTATGGAGCTATGCTCAACAATGCTTCCATATAGATACTCTTATGGGTACTTTAATTGCTAATTGGAATGCTTTCATAGAGAACAAGGATAACGTATGGATAATGGTAGGAATATTCAATACTTCTTTAGAGTGTTTTCAATTCTTGCACCAGATAGAAAAGAGTAGAAGGAAAAAGAAGAAATGAACAATCAGACTATCAACTCTACAACACAGAACGTGCCAACTTTTATTCAGTGTATCGGAAACAAAGGCATCGAGAACCTTGTCCTTTTTTTAGCCATCTTCAGTTTGTTCTCTCTCATTATAATCTGTATTCTCATTTGGATTTTGAAAAATAACTTCCGAAAGCAAATAGGAGTAACACAATAATCCAATCCTATACCTCGCTTTTGGTATTTTACCGCTATGTAGCTACAAATCCATGATTGAACTTAATTAATTGAGTTGAATCGAATCAATTAAATGAGTTGAACGAGAGAGCTAGACTTACATAGCAGTTAACTCAGCATATCACACATATATAATAGGAGAGTTGGGATTCATAGTAATCTCTTTACGGGAAATAATAATATTTTTGTACGTTCATTATTTAATTTACTAAATAAATTAGATGAAAACAATAATTTTTATCTAAACAAAAAAGGAACTATAATAAAATAATGAAACAAAACATAATCTATTTGAGAACATCTACAACGGAACAAACTCCCGAACTACAACTAAATGGATGTAAGGAAATTGTGAGGAAGTTAAATTTGAGGGAAGATGATTATGATATTGTAGAAGAACAAAAGTCAGCTTTCAAAAACGATGATAAGAGAGAAGTGTTTAATACTATTATAAAAGAAATCAAACGTAGCAATATAAAAATAATAATCGTTTGGGATTTAGATAGATTGTATAGAAATAGAAAGAAGTTAGTTAGTTTTTTTGAGGTTTGTAAGATGTTTAAGTGTAGGATTTACTCACTCAGACAAAACTGGTTGGAAGATGTGTATAAAGCACCAGAGCCATGGAATGAAATACTATTTTCTATGATGATACAAATTTTAGGATGGATTGCGGAAGATGAATCCGAAAAAAAGTCAGATAGAATTAAGAATGCTGTAAGAAAGGAAGATGGTAAACCAACACAATCCTATAAAGGAAATAAATGGGGAAGGAAAGAAGTTTTCAATAATAAAAGATTAACTGAGGATGTTTTAAAAATAAAAAAGGATAACCCAACACTATCTATAAAAGATATTTCCAAACAAACGTATTATTATGATAGGAGTAAGAATAAGAAAAATCCATCTACATTTGTTGTATGGAAGATATTAAGAAATAATAATACTTGTGAATAAATAATATTAATATCTTGATAAGGAAAGACTTTTTAATAGGGTTTTCTTGGGTTTTATATGCAACAATACCTAAGTGAACTACAAACAAGGAAGACAAGAATTGATGTTTATTTGAAAGAACAAGGTTGGGATGTTAAAGACACATCAAGGGTTAGAACGGAGATAGATACAAAACAATCCAAGTTTAAAGACCAAAAATATCTTGAAGTTTCGGAGACATTCAAAAATGATTTGGAGAGTAAGTATGCTGATTATCTTCTTCTTGATAGTAATGGTGACCCTCTTGCTATAATTGAAGCAAAGAGAACAACTAAAGACCCGATTATAGGAAAGAAACAAGCAGAACAATACGCAGAAGATATTTTTAGACAAACAGGAAAAGAAGTTTTCATATTTTTATCAAATGGTGATGAAATATGGTTCTGGAACTGGAAGCATCCTACTCCACACGAGAGCATGAGAATGATTAAAGGATTCTATAGCCTTGAAGCATTGGAGAGACTAAAATATCAAAATGCAAATAGGCTTGAATTTTCACAAGTAAAAATCAGAAAGGATATTATCAATAGAGACTATCAAATCGAATCCGTTAATAGAGTATTAGACGGTATAAAGAAAGGAAAAAGAAAGTTCCTACTTGTTCAAGCAACTGGAACAGGTAAGACGAGAGTTGCTATGGCACTAATTGATATTTTAATGCAATCAAAAAGAGCTCAGAAGATATTATTCCTAACTGATAGAAAAGCACTTCGAGACCAAGCTTTTAATGATGGTTTTAAGAAATGGTTTACAAACGAATCAAGACAAAAAATATATTCTGGAAACTTAGATAAAAATGCTCGTCTTTATGCATCAACGATTCAAACTTTTATGGAATGTTATCATGATTTCTCACCTGGCGATTTTGATTTAATAATCTCAGATGAAGCTCATCGTTCAATCTATAATAAATGGAAAGATGTATTTACATACTTTGATGCAGTTCAAGTCGGATTAACTGCTACGCCATCAGGTTTATTGGATAGAGACACATTTAGATTCTTTGAGTGCGATGACAGTCCAACATTCTTGTATGAATTTGACGACGCAGTAGCAGATGGTTGGCTCGTTCCATTTAGGGTACATAGTTCTCAAACTCATTTTCAAATCGAAGGAGTAAAACCAAAAGATGTACCTGAAACAATTAAGAAAGAATTATCGGAAAAAGGAATTGAAGATGAAGATATTAACTTTGAAGGAACAGACATTGAAAGAAAAGTTATAATCAAAGGAACTAATGAAGCAATAGTGAAAGAATTTTATGACAACTGCATATGGGATAAGGCTGGAATTCTGCCTGCAAAAACAATATTCTTTGCTGTATCAAAGCAACACGCTAAAAGATTATGGGAGGCATTTAACAAACTCTATCCTGAATACAAGAGTAAACTTGCAGTAATCATCACTTCAGAAGATTCTAGAGCTCAAGATTTACTTAAAGATTTCAAAACTGATTCTCTTCCAAGAATAGCAATATCCGTGGATATGCTCGATACGGGGGTAGACATTCCAGAAGTTTCTAATCTTGTATTTGCTAAACCTGTCTTTTCAAAAATTAAGTTTTGGCAGATGATTGGTAGAGGAACAAGACCTGATGAGGCTTGCGAACATAAAGATTGGCTAGCAGGTGGTAAAAAAGATAATTTCTTAATATTTGATTGTTGGAATAACTTCGACTGGTTCAATATGCATCCGCAAGGAAGAGAACCTAGTTCAAGTTTAGCTTTGCCTTCAAGAATATTCTTAGCGAGAATTAATCAATATAAAATTATCAAAGATAAACCTGAAGGAATAGAGGTTCTCCAAAGAATAAAAAATGACATAGAATCACTACCTATGAAATCTGTTGCAATAAGGGAGAAAAGAGAAGAGGTTGACACGGCTCTATCAGAAAAAATCTGGAAGAATATCGGACTTGATGCATTTGAATTTTTAAGAACTAAGATAACGCCACTTATGAGATTCAAACAAAATGTGAACCTAGATACAGAGTCATTTGTATTGAAAATAGAAAGATTGGGTTTAGCTATATTAAATAAAAATCAAGATGAAATAGACAGACTAGCTGTTGATATTGTTGAAGATATAAACTGCTTACCACGAACAATTAATGATGTTAAGAAGAAAAATGAATTACTTGATAAGGTTTCAGAAGCTCCTTTCTGGAATAAGATAAGATATACTGATACCTTAACTCTCCTTAAAGAAATTGCACCTCTGATGAAATATAAACGACCTGAACCTGTTCCAAAGATTACTTTAGACATAGATGATGTTGTTCAACAAAGAAGACTTATTGAGTTTGGACCAGCATCAAATCCCAAACAGGAATATGTAAAAGTCTACAAAGAAAGAGTAGAGAAAAGAATTAAAGAACTAGCTGCGAAACATCCTACGTTATCAAAGATAAGAGAGAACAAGGTTTTGACTGAAGCAGATATCAAGAAGTTAGAAGATACTCTCAATAGTCCTGAGTTATATATTACTGAAGAAACACTTAGAAAGACGTTTGATAAACCTAAAGGGACACTTACTCAATTCATTAAATTGATATTGGGATTATATCAGTTCCCAGATTCGAAGAAAATTATTGATGAAGCTTTCAAGACTTACATGATTGAAAGAAGTGACTTAAATGCAGACCAGCAGAGATTCTTAATAACACTAAAGAGTGTTTTCATGGCTAGGAAACATATTGCAATGGAAGACCTATTTGATGTACCATTTACAAATATTGGCAAGGCACCAAGACCATTATTCAACGATAAAGAACTTAAAGAGCTTGTTGTTATGTGTACTAACTTAGAAAAGGAAATTTAGACTAGATGTATACATAATATGTATTATTTGTATACAAATAAGTATTTAAAGTCTTCTGCATAAGATTTGTTATGGAATGGAAAACAATATCTGCAAAGATAAGTGAAGAAGATTACGGGGCAATGAAAATCATTTGCGACAGAGAAAAGAAGAAAGTAAATGAGTTTGTTGCAAGTCTAATTAAGAAAGAAACAGAAAAAGTTAAAGGCACAAGCCAAAACGTTTTTCCTACAATAGGAGAAAACAATTTTACTTACGACCCAGAATCAGACTCTTTTATTTGGGCAATTCATACAGGTACAAGTAATCCTCTAATCGTTTCAAGCAAGTTAGGTCCACATTTCGTTGAAAGTGTATACTTAGCTATGAAACAAGGTATTGATAAAAGAAACAAATTCTTAAAACAAATTAAGAAGAAGCAGTCATATATACCCGAAGCAATAAGGAGGTTCAAAGAATAAAATGTTAAAGCAAGACCTAAAATCGCAAATCAATAAGCTATGGGATAAATTCTGGAGCGGTGGAATATCTAATCCTTTGATGGCAATTGAGCAAATGTCTTATATTATTTTTATGAAAAGAATTGAAGACTTAGATAATAGACACAAATCGCTAGCAGAAGCTAGAGGAGAGAAATATCAATCCATATTTGAAGAATACAAAGAATGTCGTTGGTCAAATTGGAAACACTTCAATGCAGATGATATGCTTCGTCATGTTAGAGATGCTGTATTCCCATTTATAAAAAAGATACGAAGAGGAGAAGATACTCTATTTGCAGAAAGTATGAAAGACGCGGTATTCTTAATTCCTAAAGCATCTCTATTACAGGAAGCAGTATCTATTATTGATAGTATTAATCTAAGTGCTCAAAATCAGGATGTTCAAGGAGATATTTATGAATATCTTTTGAATGAACTTAAAACATCTGGAATGAATGGTCAGTTCAGAACTCCAAGACATATTATTAAGATGATTGTATCTCTTGTCGAACCAAAGCTGGGGCAAAAGATATGTGACCCTGCATGCGGAACTGCTGGATTCTTAATCAATGCTTATGAACATATCTTAAAACAAAATACTTCTGAGGAAATGATAGAATATGATGAAGAAGGAACTGCCCATAATCTAGTGGGAGATAAAATTCACGATAAAAAGAAATGGGATTTCCTAAGAAGAGAAACATTCTACGGGCATGATAATGACTCTACAATGGTAAGATTAGCATTAATGAATATGATTCTCCACGGAATTGAACATCCTAACATAATCTACGGAGACGGTTTATCTAAAGCATTCCAACAAAAAGAAGCTTATGATGTAATTATCGCTAATCCACCATTCACAGGAAGTATAGATGAAAGTGATATAAACGATAATTTTAAGATAAAGACAACAAAAACGGAGTTATTGTTTGTAGAATTATTTCATAACTTACTGCATAAAGGCGGAAAAGCAGGAGTAATTGTTCCAAACGGAGTATTATTCGGAAGTTCAAATGCTCACAAAGAAGTGAGAAAGATTCTTTTAGAAAAGTGTGAGCTTGAAGCAGTTATTTCTTTACCTTCAGGGGTATTTCAACCATATTCTGGTGTAGGTACTGCGGTTCTTGTATTTACTAAAGGTGGAAAGACAAACAAAGTATGGTTCTACGATATGAAAGCAGATGGATACAGTCTTGACCAAAAGAGAGATTTCATTGACGGAAAAGGAGACATTCCAGACATTATTAAAAAATTCAAGACAAAAGCAGAAGGACCTCAAAGCTTCAGTATAGACTTTGCTACCATCAAAGGAGATGGCGATTATAACCTTTCAATTCAAAAATACAGAAAAAACGAAGTCGCTGAAATTGAATACAAAGATCCAAAGAAAATGATTGATTCAATTTTGAATGAAGAGGAGGCCATTGTCGAAGACCTTCGTGACCTCAAAGGGAGGTTGTGACATAATGGCTGAAGATAAAAAATTACCAAAGGGTTGGGAATGGAATAAGGTCCAGGATGTTGCTAAATTAATCAATGGTTATGCTTTTAAATCCAATTTATTTAATGAAGATAAAAAAGGTCTTCCGTTGATAAGAATAAGAGATTTGCAAAATAGTAAATCAAACACCTATTACTCTGGAGACTACAAAGAAGATTACTTAGTAGCTAAAGGAGATTTTTTAATGGGTATGGATGGAGAATTTAAGATTTATGAATGGAAAGGTGAGATGTCTCTTTTAAATCAAAGAGTATGTAAATTAACAAAATTCTCTGAGAAGATTATTCCAAGATATATATTTTATTTGATTCAAGAGAGTCTGCAATTAATTGAAGATACGACACCATTTGTAACCGTAAAACATATTTCTTCTAATAAGATATTAAATATAAAGATTCCTGTGCCACCAATTCAGATTCAAAAAGAGATAGTGGAAATTCTTGAACAAGCCGAACGATTAAATCAGAGAAGAGAGAGAGCAAATGAAGAAACATCTTCCGTAATAACTAATATTTTCTATGAGATGTTCGGCGATCCAACTAAAAACGATAAGAAATTTCCAGTTCAGACTCTAAAAGAAGTTGTAGCTAATGATCGACATTCATTAAAAAGAGGTCCGTTCGGAGGGTCTTTAAAAAAGGAGATATTTGTAAAAGATGGTTACAAAGTATACGAGCAACAACACGCAATAAAAAATAACTTTGATTTAGGAGAGTACTATATAACTAAAGAAAAATATGAAGATATGTTGCCTTTTGCAGTCAAGGAAGGAGATATACTTGTTAGCTGTTCTGGAACGATTGGAAAGATTGCAATAGCACCAAAAGATGTAAAACATGGAATAATAAATCAGGCATTACTCAAAATTACTGTAGATAGAAATAAAATCTTACAAATTTATTTAAAATACTTTCTTGAGTCTGTGACTGTTCAAAGAAAGTTATTTGGAAATGCTGAAGGTTCAGGAATAAAAAATGTTGCTTCTATGGATGTCATAAAAAAGACTCAAATACCTGTTCCTCCGATATTGCTCCAAAATAAATTCGCTGAACTTGTTGAGAAAGTTGAAAAGATAAAAGAGCATCAACAAAAAACTACAAATGAAATAAACACTCTTTTTGATGCATTAATGCAAAAGGCATTTAACGGAGAATTGAAAGTATGACTGAGGATTTAAAGGAATTTGATAATCTGATAAAAGAGAAAAATATATCGGACGTAGATAGAATGACTGAAGAATCTAAAAGATTTGTAAAAGAAAAGATTCCTAATTTGAATGAAAAATATAAAGAAGTTGTTATTGCAAGGGGAAGAGTTATTGAGGCTTCAATAATTCTTGAAACAGCCTTTGACGAACTTATTACAAAAACAGGCGGGGAAGATTTGGTTATTAATCCTGAAAAGAAAGAGTTTCATTTGATTACAGGTGCTAAAAATAAAAATGAACTTGGGGGATTAGGATTTAACGACAAAATAAGGATTTTAAAAAATATTCTAAAAAAGATGGATGACGAAGTTGTTTATCGAGATTATATCCAGAGTGAAGAATGGAAGAAGAAAGACGGTTATTTTATAAATTATTTTAAGAAATGTAGCAAGTGCGGTAGCACAGAGCAATTGAGTACCCATCATATTCATTATGAGAATTTTGGTAAAGAAGACATACCAGACGTAGGGGTTTTATGTTGGTATTGCCAGCTTGGCAAAAAATCTACTTCAATAGAATTACCAAACTCCCCAGAACCACCGTTATTGTCAGATTTAGAGAAAATCTCTAAAATAAGAGATATCTTTGCTCACGTGACTATAAGTTGGTTAGCCAAGGAATTAGAATTTGATGATTCCAATCCATGCACTAAACATCTTTTTAAACTCAATCCTAAATGGAAAAATTTACCTATCGCTTTTGATGAGTTCATGAATCTTCAAAAAGAAATATTAGTCTTAATTCCAGTTTATATTAAAAACATATTATTAAAAAGAGAAATATTTTCAAACATTCTCTTAGGTGGAAATTATAATGATGTTTTGAAGAAATATAGTCAACAACAGGAGACAAAAAAATGAAAAAGTTATTCTTTTCTTTGGTACTTTTCTTAGCATTATTTAATTTAGTTTATGCAGCAGACACAACGCCAACACAACCAATCGATTGTAGACTGCAAATGAATCCTATCTTGGCAAATCTAACTATCTGTGAGCAACAGAGAACCGATTTTAACAATAGCTCTATATATTATGAGAATCTCTCAAGCTATTATAAAGAATTATATGAATCAAAAGAAGTTAATATTACAAATAGGGAGCTTATTTCACTTAATCAAAACATATTCATTCTTAATCAGAATATAACTGACCTTCACACTGAAATCGGAGAGCTTAAGCAGGAAATTAGCTTTTTACATATTTCATTTGAGATGACTCTCGCACTAGTCTCATTAACTATTTTAGGTTCCATTCTTAAATTTGCAAATAAAAAATGGAACATAAAGCAAAGAATAACAACAGTCATCTTTGGAAGTCAATAATAGTGTTTTATCTTAAACTGCTAATATTGTTTTTTATAATTTTATTATTTTTTACTATTCTCTACTTTGTTCCAGTTTTCTATGATTGGATATATGGCAAAGAGATAGTAGTCGAGCACATTAAAGAAATAAAAGGGAATGAAACAGACGCGCTAACAACAGCTTTGTTATTTATGAATTGGACAAATAAGAATGTTCATTATCCACAATTGAACGAGGTAAAGTTTCATTTAGGTGGAGGAATGGGGCTTTACAGATTTGACAACAAAACAAAGTTCTTTTTCAGAGGAGGTCCAGCATCTTGGACAATTATTACCAAAATGGGAAGATGTGGTGAAGATGCAAGATATTTTGTAGAAGTAATGAATAAATCTGGATTTAATGCAAGGATGGTAAAACCTGAGACAAAAGAATGGGACCATGCGTGGGCAGAGTTTTACACTATTGATGGTTATAAAATTGCAGTTGACCCCTCGAGTAACCAAGTTATTTATGATAAATTCAAATGGGCTGCAGATAAAAACCTTACAAAATTATACGCTGAAGATTTAAACGGTAAACGAGAAGACGTTACAAAAGAGTACATATAGATAAATTTTTAATGATACTTTGATAATAGAGAGCATGAATAAGAAAGGACAAATTTCACCTAAAGTGGTTATGACTCTTGTTGGGGGAATAGTGGGATGGTTAATAGTGGGTCAAATAAACCCAGAATTTTCTATAATTGGAGGCATTATAGGCGCAATAATCGCTTATAGGTTCTTATAAAATGGGGTTAATTATTGATGCAAATAGTATTTCTTTTTTACTTAGTCTGGTATTTGCTTTGGTTGCTTTGATATTTGGAATCAGGAAGTATAAAGGATTTCATTATAAAGTTATTTTCTATGTTATTAGTGCTTATTTCCTAGGTTCAACTATTTTCCCAGGGTTATCTATATTATACTATTCTTATCAAAATAAAACTTTAATGGGTGAATCATTAGAAAGCTACCGTACTTTCTTTGGGTTATCAGGTTTATTATTAATTTTAGTGGCTTTATATGGTATGTATGAAATGTTAAAGATAGATAAAAAGAAGGAAGGAAGATTAAATTCTAGGAAGAGAGAAACTTAGTAAGAGATTTCTTCATTCATCTCATTCAAAGTGTACATTGGTAACT
>JAGVXD010000006.1 GCA_018303945.1 Candidatus Pacearchaeota archaeon | reverse complement strand
CTTAAGCTGTTCGATTTTGTTTAGTCGTCGTCAGATGCCTCACTCCGAACGAAGTGAGGATTTGCCCGCAGGCAAACCTCTTGGGGTGGGGAGCTTCACTGATTGCGGTGGGAGAGATGATAGGTTTTGGTGTTGTCTTGATTGGGATACCAGATTAATTACAGGAGTTCATTATAGTTTATCTGGTAATCCAATAGAAGCACAAAAATTCTTATTTAAGTCAATTCAAAAAGGAAAACCTAAGTTTATTCAGACTGATGGCGGAGTTTTCTACCCTAAAGCATTTAGAAAACTTTTCTATTCTAACAAGATTGGCGGTTTAACAGTTGAGCATAAGATACAAAATGCAAGTGTTACAAAAATACATAATTATAGGATAGAAACTGTTTTTATGAAGATTAAAGACAGAGTAGATGACTTTAGAGGATTGAAAGCATTATGGTCTGCTCCCATACTTATGAATGCATTGATCATTCAACATAACTTTATAGAAGCACATACAACTTTAGATGAAGTTCCATGCAATAGGGCAGGACAAGAGTTAAATCTAGGAGAAAATAGATGGTTGGGGTTGATTAGATTGTCTGCAAATTAAGGTTAGAAAGGTTTAAATTTGAATAAATCTACTAATTGCATGACAAAAGAGGGAAGAAAGCATAGTAAGTTATTCTACTGGGTAGGTGTTCCTGTACTATCTATTATCGGATTGTTAATTTTAGGTTTTTTAGCACTTTTTCTTTACTATTTTTTCGCTGGTACGAATTACACCTATATACATTCTAATGAAATTCCAATGTATGGTTTTACAAGTTATGAACAATATAAAAATGGGAGGACTGATGCGATAGCAAAAGTTGATGATGATTTTGTAAACGAGGTTCTCTCTTTGAGTAATGGAGATAAAAGAAATGCGAGCAATCATGCTTGCAATCGCGGATTTGAATATTTTAACAACAACGATGCAAAAACAGCTATAAAAAGATTTAATCAGGGATGGCTATTAGATCATGAGAACCCTTGTATTTTTGCTGGTTATGGTTATATGTATGGTAAATACGAAGAATATGAAAATGCAACAGCAATGTACGAGAGGGCTATCGAGCTGACAAATCAAGATAAAGAATATTTTTGGGTATATGTTGATTACTCAGAGATTATGCTTCAATGTTATCATTTTTCAAAGGAACGTATAGATTGTCTGAATAAAGCCGAAGAGAATTTAAACAAAGCAACAGCAATTAGTGATGAACCTAAAGTACATCGAAGTCTCGCTTTTCTTTATTACGAAAAGGGAGAATATGAAAAAACATGGGTTGAGGTTCATAAAGCTTTGGATGGCGGAATAAGCGAGAAAAAGCTTGGTTCAGGTTTTATGAAAGCTCTTAGAGAGAAAATGGCTGATCCTTTAGCTTGATTTAATTCAAATAAAATATGTTTCGTTTTTTAACTTAAAGTTAATAATAACTCCCGCTTACTTTACAGCTCAGATTATACATAATTTTAAAAACACCCCCACACACTTAATAACATGCAAGTAATAGGATGTACATTTACAAAAATCGCTGCAGAACGCTCTCTTTCTTTTAAGTCAAACTCTTCAATAAATACAGATATAGAGTTCACAGAAGTCAATAAGGAGGAAATGCCCCTGCTCAAAGAAGCAGAAGCCGTAAAAATAAACTTTAAGTTCGGAATAAGTTATTCCACCACGCCAGATAAAAAAGGAGAGAAAAATGGAGAGGTTGTTTTTGAAGGGAATATTCTTCTTTCAGCTACAAAAGATGAAGTGAAGGACCTTTTAAAATCATGGAAGAAGAAAGAAATTCCTGCTCCCGTGAGAGTGCCATTGTTAAACTTTATTCTCAAGAAATGTTCTGCAAAGGCCTTAGATCTTGAAGAGCAGCTCAATTTACCACCACATATTCCATTTCCTCTTGTGAAGCTTCAGCCCAAAGAAGAAAAATCCCAATCATAATTTTCTTAAGTTTCCAAACTCAAAAACTTGCAAGTTTTCTCCTATAACTCTAACTTTAAATTTTTCTAGCTGGAAATTCCAGGCTAATCCTAAATCGTGTTCTCTCGGGTCGCTCCCTTCGTTATGCTCTATAAAGCTCGGCACAATCACAATTTCCTTTCCTTCATATTTTCCAGACAAAAAGCATTTATATTTTTCTTCTTTCACCCCATCCTTCAGCACAACTGCAGGGTGTCCGTGTCCAAGAATCCAATATTTTATTTTTTTATTATGTATTTCTTCAAAATCTCTCTCACCATGTATAAAGCAAATCTCCCCATCTATATAATAATCCACAACTTTCACATCTCCTTTTTTTGCCAATGGCTCCACAATTTTATCATGATTTCCCTTAATTATTATTACTTTTTTACTCTTCTGTTTGAAATATTTAACTAAATTTAGAGTATCTTCCCATTCCTGCCTCAATATACTTCCAAAATCATGCTTAACATCCCCTAACAAAACAATTTCTTCTACTTTTCCAACTCTGTCAAAAAATTTATCAAAGTATTCTATCATCTCGACAAACATCTTTCTTGATACAAATATTCCTGCCTTGTTAAGAGCTTCTTCATATCCCAGATGTAAGTCTCCAACAACAATCGTATTCTTCTCCATCTGCCTTATCAGCAAACACTTCCCCATATATTCAATATCTACCATTTTTTAACACCCAAAAAATACTATAATTATCACGGACTATATCTTCTTTTAACACGGCAAGTCCATGATACATCAAAGTCTCTCTGTTTGCAATTGCTATTCCCCCCTTTCTCTCTGCAACTTTCCTCGCCCCTTCGTCTGTACTAGAGGCGGGCATTCTCCCGGCATTTGGAAAATGTTCTTTTAGGTAATATTCACATTGCATAATGGCTTGAGGATGAGAAATAATTAAATCTCTCTTTTCTCCAAAACAACCTATGGAATGTGATATAGGAATAGTTATTTCCTTAATTTTAACCAGATTTTTCTCTCTAATCATATCCAAATGATTATTTATATATCCTCTTATAGAGTTTCTTACAGGCACAACTATATGCGAAACTTTTCCTTCTCTTAACGCTTCAAAAACCTCTTCAATTCTAGAGTATGGAAATCTCTCATCTCTATCCAGAGCATAAATTTCCACACATTTTTCACTGTTAGTTCTCGGTCCCAAGTATCCTATTTTCGCCATATTATTATTTATATCTTATCTTAACTAGCCGTCTTGCTTTTAATTACCTTCAAATGCAATTCATGCATCCTCTCTAAGAATGAAGCCTTGTCCTCCATTTTTATTAAATCACTTCTTCCTTGCATCATCAGGCTTACTCCAAACGGAGAGACAATAGGGGTCTTAACGCTCTTCATTTTCACCTTTCCCTGTTCAATCCATCGCAGAACTTCTTCCGCATTTTTTATATCCATTAAATCTTCAAAAACTTCTCTTCTTGCTTCACGCAGGATAGGAAATTCGTTGCTGACTTTCTTTACTGCGCTTATAATGAATTCAGAGTGTACTTGCTGTCTCCCAACACTCCTAGACATCCCCTTGTAGCTTCTTAAAATCATCAAGCTTCTTGAGGCACAATGTCTGAATCTTCTTTTAAGTACATCTGTTTTTTCAATAGCTTCTTTTAATATAATCCTTATATTTTTTGAATTTACATAAGGCATAATTTTGTTTTCATCCAAATTTTCAGCCGCAATGAAAAAACCATGGTCGCTTATCCCCATCTCCACATCTCGGTAGCGCAGCTCTGCTGCAGCATAGGCATAAGCTCTGGCCAGGGCGTCATTTACTCTTCTCCCATACATACTATGAAAGACTAAAAATTCCTTTTCTTCTCTAAATTTCTCCACAACAATCATCCCCTCATCAGGCATTAACGAGAAATCATTCTGCTCTTTACAGTATTCGTATATTTCCTTAGCAATATTTTCCTTACAATATAGATATTCTTGTATAAATTTAACGCATTTATTCTCATCTCCCAATCTTTCTTTCACCAATTTTCTGAATCTGCCTATTCCACAAGCAAGATCAAAACTCAATGGCAGCATTTCGCTAAACCACGAAGGAATAGTCGGATTTTTTGATACGTTTGCCCTTACATACGCTTTCATTCCCCTAGTATATAGAAACTGATACTTATGGCCCCCCAAAACAAATATATCTCCTCTTTTCATTCTCTCTAAAAATCCTTCATCAATCTTTCCAACTTCATTTCCCTTGCCTTCTTTCTCTCCAATGACAACCGATATAAAACCTTCTTCAGGAATAGTGCCAATATTAGTCATATAAATAACTCTTGCAAGCTTTCCTTTTTTCCCAATTTGCTTTTTTTCTGCATCATACCATATTTTTGCATAAACATGTCTATACTCTAAAGCATAATCTCCAGCTAAATAGCTGACCACATCCAAAAAGTCTTCACGGGTAAGATTTTCATAGCAATAGCTCTTCCTAATAGTATTCAGCATCTCATTTACATCCCAAATCTTACTTATAGCCATTCCAAATATATGCTGTGCTAAAACATCTAAGGCATTTTTAGGAATTTCAGCTCTGTCAATCTTCTTCTCAATCATCTCTTTCATCAGGACCGCACACTCTACCATATCATCCCTGTCTAAAACAATAAATCTCCCTCTTGGGTTTTCATGGAGTTTGTGCCCTGCTCTTCCAACTCTTTGAAGCGCACGGGAAACACTTTTTGGGCTTCTTAACATGACTACCAAGTCAATGCTTCCAATGTCTATACCCAGCTCAAGACTTGTACTGCTCACAACAACTTTCAGTTCTCCCTTACGCAGTCTGTCTTCAATTTCAAATCTTTTATCTTTGCTCATTGAGCTATGATGAGCTCCAATTATCCCCATATACTTTCCAGGGAAGTGCAAGTCAAGATGATGTATAATTCTTTCAGTCGCGTTCCTGGTATTTGTAAATATCAAAGTCGTTTTGTGACTGCTTATCATTTCATCCAGCAAATGGTAAAGTCTTCTCTGGCTCGACATATTTTCAGATTCTAATATACTCTCTCCAGGATAATCCAGTTCAATCTCAATTTTTTTCAGCAATTTTACATCTGCAATTAGACACTCTCTTCCTTTTCCTACAAGAAAATGTGCAATTTCTTCCAAAGGCGAAATAGTGGCGCTCAAACCTATCCGCACAGGTTCAATTAGACTTATAGAACACAAATGCTCAAGGGCGAGACTTAAAAAAACTCCTCTTTTATTGGTCATTGCGTGTATCTCATCAACAACAATAAACTCCAAAGCAGATATTTTTTCAACAAATTTAGGCGTTACAAGTACAATTGCAAGGCTTTCGGGCGTCGTGACAAAAATATGTGGCGACTTTCTAGCCTGCTTTACTCTTTCTTTAACTTCTGTGTCTCCCGTTCTCAAGCCCACTCTTATTTCTTGCATTTTCAACCCCTTTTTATCAGCCAACTCCGTAATTTCTTTCAAGGGCTGAATAAGATTGACGAAAATGTCGTTAGAAAGTGCTTTCAATGGACTTACATAAACCGCATACATCTTCTCTTCCAGTTCCCCCTTTACCGCAAGCCCAACAATATAATTCAATATACCAAGAAAAGCACTTAATGTTTTTGTCCCACCAGTCGGAGCACAGATAAGTATATTTTTTCTCTCCCAAATAGGCTTGACAGTGTATAGCTGTGTCAAAGAAAAGTCTTTAAATCTTCCAAAAAACCATTCCCTAACCAAAGGGTGCAGCAGCTCGCGAGTATCCTCATTGCTTGATTGTTCTATGTAATTTATGTTCATCATGATTAAAAAGAAAAACAAAGTACTAAACTCTTTCCATCAAGATATATAAACCTACCGCCAGAACACAATATTAAACTAAATAGATTCAACTTTGCAACTTCTTTTCTCTCATTCTCATTAAACCAGTTACACCAATACCCAAAACCGCCCCAATCCCCATAGCTGGGAATATAATTCTATCAAAACTTTCATCCAATTGGGTTATCACAGCCTCTTGAGATTTGGGAATCATTCTTATCACATTAAGATTATTATTATCTTCTAGCTTTGCTGCAAGTTCTTTCAATTGTTGAGGCGTAATATCATATTTTTTCATGTCTGCAACAACTTTATCATATTCAACAGAAATAGGAGAAGAACGATATCTCTTTGCTTCTTCCATTAAGTTAATTCTCACATCCGAAAGTTTAGAATTGCATGAATCATAAAATATTGCTCCAAGTGCAAACACTCCAGCTCCCCCCATACCATTCACCATATATTTTAAAGTATTCATATAATCCCCATTTGTTTTTACTATTTAAATCTTCTATCTGAAAAGTCCCAAAAATAAGTAGTAATTTTTAAGTTCTCCGACCCCAAAGCTGTTCAGCCAAAGACTCATCAGTTACTTTTCTTCCATTCTTCAATTCTTCAACAACATACATATGGGCTTTCAGCCCATTATCCCAATTAATTATACGCTTTTTATCAGGATTATTTTCAATTAAGTTAACTACATGCCTAAGGACTCTAGTCAAATAAACTGTTATTGCTCCCCCCAATCCCATTTCCAACCCCTTTTTACTTGGCACTCTTGTACTAACACTATAAAATTCAGACAACCCATTATTAACACATGAAACATTTGTAATAAGACATCCCACATTATTTTTACAATGATACTCACTCATTTGTCCTATATACATAAATCCTCTTTCCAATGTCGAGCGAGCTAATTTATTCATATGTTTATCCATGTTTTAGAATATAAACCTTTCTTTTTAAACAAATCTATAATTGAAGATATACATTTCAAATCAAGCCAAATAAATTTAATAACTCTTTATTCTATTTACTAACATGCCTCGCCTTTCACAATCTAAAAAAGACAAGATAACTGAACAGATTTTACATTATCTTTATTCAGTTTCTCCAGAACTTAAATTTACATTTGAAATAGCAAAGGAAATAGCGCGCGATGAAGAGTTCACACGTTCACTTCTTGAGGAGATAAAGTCCAACAAGTTAATAACTGAAGTGGTAAAAAATCCACAAGGCATAAACTACTTACGAAGACGCCGTTGGCGTCTTACCGATGAAGCATATTCTGCATACGCTAAACTACAAAAGAACACCCAAACATAATAATCTTTATAACTTCCCCAACTCTATAATCTACATGGATCCTGTAAAAGAGGCCTTTTCCAAAGTAAAGCAAGACATATCAGATTTAAAGGAGGAGTTAGAGGCAATATCTTCCGAACTAATAGAATTAAAACAAATTTTAAATCCAACACATATTCCAACACATATTCCAACACAAGATTCTCTCCAACAAACAAACAGGCACTCAATTCCAACAGATAATTTAAACGAACTTTATAATATGCCTCTAGAAGCCGTAAAAAGCCCAATTTCAGATATCTCCACAGGAAATAGGGGGGTTCCAACAGACAGACAGACAAACCAACAGACAGACAGACACATAATCTCAAACACAAAATCCCCCTTTCAAGCCTCAATTACATCACCACCATCTTTAAAGCAAGTTTCAGAAGTCCTTAATTCTCTCGACGACTTAAAGAAAGATCTTCGTCGGCAATTTAAGAAGCTAACTTCTCAAGAAATGCTTGTTTTTGCGACCATTTATCAGCTTGAAGAAGAAGGGCTTATCGTTGATTACTCTCTTATTTCCACCAAACTTAAGCTTTCTGAAAGTTCAATTCGCGATTACGCACTTAAAATCATGCGAAAAGGAGTTCCATTAACAAAAATTAAGGAGAACAATAAAAAAGTTATTCTTTCTATCCCCCTAGAACTTAAGAAAATGGCCTCACTTCAAACTCTGATAGCTTTGCGCGAGATTTAGTTATACCGCTCACCGAATAAGTAATTCACATATCTACAGCTAAACTTTTCATTATTTCTCTTCTCATTAAAGTTCGTTTAAATCACTCACTATTTTCCCAGTTTTTCAGAAACATTGATTTTCTACCCAATATTCCCTCATTTTTTGTTGAATTTTCATTTAAAAATACACTTTCTAAGCTGTATCTGGCTCTCACTTTCTGCTCCATTTTTATTACCTGTCTCCAAAAATGTTCTTTCCACTCACTTTCTCTATTTTTTACTCCACTTCTCATGAAAAATCTAATCTCTGGACTCTCACTTTTCATTTTCTTTAAGTATATTTGTAAGCGACTATTCATTATTTTCTCCTATCTTCGTGTTAACCGAACCTTTCTTTCTTTTTACAACTCTCACTTTCGCATATTTTGCTAGCTTTTCCTTAATTTCCAAGGGCACATATACTCTTTTTTTACCATTTTTCTCGGTAATTTCTTCAATTAGCCCCTCACTTTTCTGTTTTATAGCATTAATTTGTCCTCTTACCGTAGATCTCTCTTTTCCTAAAAGCAGAGCCAAATCTTCATAACTTAGCTTCATTTCGCTATTCATTAAAGTAAATAATAATGCTCTTTCATTCAAAGATAAATTTTTGAAAATTTCATAAAAACTGCCTGTTTGAACACCTGTTTGAACACCTTTTTCAACAACTTCAACAGCTGTTTGTTTGCCATAAACACCTGTTTTTTCAAACAGCTGTTTGTCTTTCGAGGTGTTTGAGATAATTCCAACACCCTCTCTCAAACTTTCCACTTCATCTCTGATCGTCGATAATTCTTGTTTTATTTCCTGCAGAGAATCAAACAGCTGTTTATCTTGTCCATCAAGGTGTTTAATCCATTTTCCAACCACCTCCATATCTTTTTTTACAGCAGAGAAACCAATTTTAGTCTGGTCTTCAAGCTTTCTCACCTTTCCACCAAAAAGCCACTCAAACATACAACTATACCAACGCCAGACTATTTAAATATTGCGTTTATAAGGCTTAATAAGCCAAGTGTGACTATAAGCATTTTACACTCTTCAAACACCCCTAAACACTAAAAATAAATAGTTAAACACCATAAAATCAAAAACAAACAGCTGTTTAAACAGCTTAAACACCCTCTATCGTCGACAAGACTTTTTCATGTCGAAGTGTCTGATAAACCACACACTTTAGTGCGTGGAACACTTCGAGCACAAGAAAATCCTTCGGATTTTCTATTCAGAAAAACCTCTGCGTTTTTTCTGCATCCAAAAGTCCAGAACAAACCTCGTCTCATCAAGAATCAAAGATTCTTGAGTGCCATCAAGGACTTAGCAAAAAGTCCTTGAGGTTTAAGCCAAGGTATACGCAAGGACTTTTTCATCCACAATTTCATTTTTCGTAGTCTTCACACCGACAACATTAGTTTATAATTTCATTTTACCTCATTTTCTCATGGCTTTTGCAATAACTCTCTCGGCAATTCTCGCCATAATTGCAGGTATAATAATCTTAATCTGGCCTCGCTTTCTTAACTACGTTGTCGCAATTTACCTGATAATCGTAGGAATTTTAGCCCTATTTTAATATATCATATACCCTACTCGTTCTTCTAACATCCTTCATTCTTGACATAAGTTCCAATTAGCCAGCCCTATTTAATCAATAAGATGTTCACAACCCTTTAGCGTAATCTTTCTTCTTTCGCTTAAATCTTTCAGCATCCAAATATAGTTCGTTTAAATATTTAAATTTCCGCTCTAATCTAAGAAATCATAGCTTCAATAATTTGTGAGGCGCGAAGCGCCGAACGCGCCCGGCATCAACTGCGTTCGGTAGGTTGCTGGAGGTGAGAGGAACCCGTAGGAGGTTCTCTAAGCCGAACGCGCCCGGCAGAAAAGATTAAAAACTCCCTATTCTTTATTTTTCTATGAGCAATGCGAAAACACTTGGAGAAATCTTAGGGTTCTCAATATTAGTTTTCGGAGGACTTGCAGGATAAAACTTCCCTTTTTCTGAAAAGTAAAATAGTATGGAAAGAAGCCCATTCTCACATGATAAGAAATGGGTGGGACAATATCGATTATTCAGTGCGCCAATATACCTGGACTGAACCAAGATGGACCACCATCACTAATAAGTCTTTCGAAAGCCCCTATCGAAATTGAACTACAAAATTCGTTTAATTCTTACTTCCACGAGCAACGAAGAAGTTCGTATAAGATACATTAACCGCCGTTTAGAGCCCTTTTTCAACCAAAAAGTTCGCATTTATCAGATTTATCGGTATGTGTAATTAATTGCCTCTAAAGCCCCATAATCACATATTTTTTGAAGAGAAAGGTTTATCTACTGTCCAGAAATAAGAGATTAATGAAGAAGCTGCAACTAAGTCCATCTATTCAAGATACTAAACTAATCTCTATAGCGAACTCAGTGGACGAAGACACTATTCTTGCAAGACTTAGAGATTTAAATCAAGATTATAGGGAAAGTTATTTTCCTCTTTCAGTAGTTTCTAAAGGGTTAGTAGCTCTAAAAGAAGACACTCCAAAATATACTAATTTTCTAGAGAGCCACGTTAAATCGCTTTTAAGGAATCTGAGCGAACAACAGATGGTGGACGAAATCGATATTATTGTGGAAGGGACAAGACATAGAAAATCTAGACACACACATTCTGGATACTATGAAGAACCAAAACGGTTGAAAGGGTACAGGGTCACACCCAAGGCGTAATCTTTTTCCTTTCGCTTAAATCTTTCAGCATAGTAATAAGTTCGTATTAATCAGAAGATTTACTGTTATAATTGACTTAAAGAGGAAGCACAAACTAGCTAAGAAAATGTTTTGAGTTGGCGGAGGGTTAAGAAGATAAAATCTCTACTTTCTCTTTTCTTGGGAGATACAATTCACCTTCATTAGTAAATCTAAGAATTGCTCCCATGCACTTTTTGCCTGCAAGTTGTTCTTTGAGAGCACAATATGCCGCTTGTCCTTGATCAAGAACCATAGTCCAATCAACAAAACCATTATTTCTCTCTACTAGCTGTCTTAAAAGTGGCTCAATCAGTGAATTGTCATCTGTTCTATAACACCTCAATGTTCCTTCATACGACAGAGAATTAGGAAATAGATAGAATAGATCGCCAGGGCATTTAAATTCTTGAGCGGAAGTAACACAAACATTATCTATTCCTCCACGAAGAACAACATAAATATCTCTTACATCCGGATCTGGAAATTCAGAAGGCAACATAAAAGTGGGAGCAATTCTTCTTCTATTCATTGTACTTTTTAGAGAAGTTTAGAAGTTCTTAAACTTTTATATTATAATATATTCATGTTAAATCTTATCGGAGATACTCTTCTCTTGTTCTGTAAAATCTTTGAGAGAAAGAGTCATTTGTAAATCTAAATGGCATTCTGTTCGTGTATATATCCGTCCAGTTAGTATCAGAAAGAGAATTGATTGTCTGTAAAACACTTTCTCTTTGAGATGCTCCAATTACTTCAATACCCACTTTATTTCCATCTTGCTCTCTAAAAATATAAAGCATTGTCCTTTCCTCTGGAGAAGGAAAATTTGTTCTCCCTCTTGAAGCATAGGTTTTTACCCAATTAGTGCTTCCGTCAGGATACCTCGATAAAGACTCATTAAACAATCCGGTAGCGTTGGCATTAGTGACTGTAGCCCCCAACCATGTTCCATAACTCACAGAATCAACTAAATTGCTTAAGCTATCATATAATTCAACTCTCCCATTATTATTCTGCTCTCCTCGGGGATTCTGAACAACATAAAACTCTCCAGGATTGATTATAATATTGCTTAAACTAATGCTTTCAGGAGTAGTATCTATTAATTCAAGTCTCCATCCTTGCAAGCTATTGGGCTGGCCAGAATAATTAAATAACTCTAAATACTCATCGGTATCTGTCACACTCCCGCTAGCGTTATGGTCTTGTTGAGGATTTGTAACAATTTCGTTTATTCTTATCTGCGAGCTAGCAGAATATATAAATGGAGCAATTAACAAACTAAGAATTTTCTTTTTCATCTTATGTTATTTCAATATATCTTAACTTTATAATTCTTGTCCCTTGTTGAGAAAACATCATATTTTTAAACAAGTATTTCAATATAGAAATATGCATAGTAAATTAGGTGAATTTCTGGCATGGGGGGATAATTTTCGTCGCGAATTTAAAAAAGAACTAAGACTAATTATAGTTGTAACACTAGGTTTTACTATCGCATTTACTTGGCGTCAGACAGTTTTTGATACAGCACAGGATTTCGTCCAGCGTCTTACACATATCCAAAGTAGTGCGGCATTGAGCATTCTGACTTCAGGATTTATTACATTAATCAGCTTAATCATTATTCTTCTAACCTCAAAGCTTCTTCGGGATAACCCCCACTTATAGATTCAGCCCATAAGTTCGTTTAATTAGTCACAGTTTGCCATAATTTCCAATAAGTTCGCATTAATAGAAAGATTTAAATACTTACCTCTTCTAAATATATTATCACCTCTTTTTCCCACAAGGGGACGTTTGATCCTACTTCTTGTTTGATTAAGCCTCCTCTTTTGGGTTTAATGCTCCTTAAGGAAATTGATTCTTCAAGGCCTTCAACACAAGTCCGTAAAACGGCAGAAGGCCTATCCGAATCATAGAAATCAGAATAATACCAGTATTAAGACCTCATTTCAGCTTATGAAGAAAATCTCATCCACCAGGGCTTTTTAACATCTATAACTACCCCACTTTCAGCATTAATAATTGCCTTTTCGCTTATAGTTAAAGGCATAAATTTAAGCAATACAACCCCCTTATTATTGTAAAATACATATAATAAATCGTTTTTGTTTTCTAATTTTAATTCAATAGAACATCCTCTTTCACATGAAGCATTCAAAGCACTTTTTCCCGTAATATAAGCTTCTTCAGGATTAATCACTTTAACTTTCTTAGAATTTAAGGAAACAACTACCGAAGTGCTTCCATTAAACGGCTCTACCTCAATATCTAGTTCAGTGGTTGCTTCTATATTTCCAATTAATAAAGTCTTAGTTTTATTAGAGCCACCAATTAAGTATATTCTCTCTGAATTTGATTCATCTTCCTTTAAGTTGCTTGTCGCTTCAGCATCAAAATCTACTTCCACGCCTGTTTCCATTGAAGTTTCTTCGCTGTCATTATCACCTACAATTATATCATTATCTACAAATAAACTTCCATAGGCATCTGCCCGTATTCCTGACAGTAAAAGAATACAGCTTGCGAGCATGACTACCAAGAATGTATTAGCTCTCATATGTAAGAATAATTATTGATTGATATAAGTAGGATTTGTCTTAAATTAAACAATTTCTCATTTCTTCCAGCGACTTTGAGAGATGAACTAGATATTCTTCAGGCTGAATCTTTGCTAACTTTTCAATAATCAGCTCCGGCGTGGAGTTAGCTAATTTTCCAAGAACGGGGCTATGATCAACAATAAGATTATAGTCTTCATCTAATCCTCTTGCTTCTATTCCATCAATGCGCGCAGACACAGGAAGATTTTCTTTTATTTCATGACCTAAATGCGTCGCTATAACTAAAAAACATTCTTTCTTTATGAAATAGGAAGCAGTAAGAGATATTATCTTACCCGCCACTCCAGGTTCCGTAACTGATTCTATCTCATCAGCAAGAATCAATGTTTTCTTGTCTCCGGATATGCTTGAAAATTGAGTAAGAAGAGTTTCAAAAGCTCCTCGAGTGGCAGAGCCTCGGTTTTTTGCAAAATAATATATGCTTGAGAAGACCGGGAGAGAAACTTCTCCCTTACAGGGCAAGCCAAGCAATGAGACGGAGATTATCTGGATAATGTGCTCTAGCAAGGTCGTCTTGCCTCCGCTATTGGCCCCAGTCAATATAGAGCATCTATTTTCTTTATTCAGATGAAAAGATATTGGCTGTGCCGGAGATAAAAATAAATTACTGGAGTTATTTATCCATATATCTTCCGATTCTTTAGGAAATATTTCTTGTCTCTTCATGAAAGAGGATATTCCATTAATAAAATCAGAAAGTATTAGATTATCAGCCAGATTTTGCAATTTTTCAGGTATTTCTCTAAGAATATGGCTGGCTTTTTGAATCTTAATTGAGGCTTCACTGTTCTTTCTTGACTCCTTAAAGAATATTAACTTACGAAGTTCGTTTTCATCAAGTCCAAGAGGGATAGAATATACAAAAACTTCTTCAGGAAGGATTGATTTGCCAACACATTCTTTAATTATATCATTAACCTCTTTAGGAAGGCCCCCCTTATTAAAAATGGTTTTCAAAGATTCCCCTTTCAAAGTTATATTCTCTAATTGCTTAAATACTTCCCCATTTATTCTTTCCAGTTCCTCCTGCGCTTTTTCTAAGGATACAACATCTCCATTTTCACTCTCTAATATTCTTGTGAGTTCGTTCAGCTCATTAACAGATTCTTTTATTTCTTCAGGAAGATTTGAACTTTTTAGAAGAGCCAAGTTCTCTTTCCATCCAGACAGAATCATAAGATATCTTTCAGGAAATACGCTCTCCAGGCCCGCTATTTTTATTGCTTGCGGTAAACTCTCAATAATGCCTTCAAACTTATCACAATCAATCATTTGTATAAGCTCATAATTCTGTAAATCTCTGACATCGTCCTCACCCGTTATAAATAATACCGGACACGAAAGAGATTTCAAACTGACAAATGTCTGCTCATTTTCAGTCACAACTACAACACTATACGAAGGTTTCCAGATAGGCTTTGGAATACTTATTCTTTCAAGAATATAGCTCATATCTAACTTAGAGTTATCAGAGAAGAATTTCTGTCTTTTTCTTATTTCTTCCCATTCAGTGCACGTACCAAGAAGATTAATAATTTTTGAAGTGTCTGGAAATATAAAATAAGAATTAATCTCATTCACTACTTTGTTGTAAACCAGTCTGGCTTCCGCAGTTTTGAAAGAGTTTTCTTTTTTAGCTCTTATCGTCTTTTTATTGCTCAAACTGGGTGCAATACCCCCTAGCTCACTATGATAGTTTACAATTTGAGGCTTAAAAATATCCCTCAGCTTGCCACGATTGGAATTTTTATTTTTATTGAAAGGAGTAAGTCCATTCTCTTTTATAATTTTAAGTATCTCTTTTTGCATCAAATACACAGAAGTGCAGGATTTAAAGGTTTTTGCTCTCTTCAATGCTCTGCCTGCTTAAACCATAGCCAAACTGCACCTAAAACTACAAAGACAAAAACAATAAACCCTCCAATCAATGCAAGAATAAATAACTGTGCTATGCTTACTCCAACTATTAAAATAATAAGCGCCGCAAGGAATATTGTGAGAAAGGGAGGTATGCTGTCAAATACGGAGCGAAATGACCTTCTATTTCCAGACTTCATCTTTTAATGCACTTTTATATCTTTGCTGTGCTGACCTATTTTTACTCGAGACCTTATATCTTTATCTTTTCCCCATACAAAATAGTAAACCACCGCCAATGCAACAAGCACAATTATTATGACAATTATCCATACCGTGGTAGGCATTTTCTTATCAACGATAAGCCCTTGTGGTTGTGAAATTGAATTTGTTGCATCTTCAGAAGGATCTTCCACACTATCAGTTGTTCCGGCATTGGCTGAAGGCTTCATTTCACGAATAGAAGCAATTGTTAAGTTGGCTTTCGTCCCATAGCTACTTACAATTGAATTAAGCGTTATAAGAACATCATAGTAATTATCATTTGTAAGGTCAAACTTGGCAGATTCTCCAGTCTTTAATACTGCTTGTTGAGGGATAGATGAAATATTTACTGTTGCGCTGGTGGAACTTAATTCTACAACTCCAACATGGTGTGTTTCACTATTTACTTTAATGCTTACACGCTCACGAATACGCAACAACTGGTTTATAGAAGCAAGTACACTTAGTTCTTTATCATCTTTAGCAAAAGTATTTTGCCAATATGATGATGTTGTTCCACTTCCACTTCCACTTCCACTGCTTGTGCTCGTGCTCGTTGTAGAACTTGAAGTAGTGGCAAGTGCAGAGCCTGAAACAACAGCACCTATAGTCGAGAAGTGAGGAACTTTCAATGCCAAATAGTTAGCAGAAGTATTCATGAATGCAACACTGCTTATATCTTCCTTGCTTACATTTATTCCATTAGTTGAATTAATAAGTGCCCTGTAGAATGAATTATTATATTCTAAGAAATCTTCAGTTAGGTTAGCCGGAACATCTCCACGACTTGAATTATATAATAAGTTGGAATTTTCATCATATAATAATGGAATGGAAAGATTGGCTGCCGCGCTGTCATTTAAGTAAGTAGATGCGCTAGAGCTGTCCGAATAAGGAATAATTATTGTTACGTTCGTATAAGAGTCAGCCGGAGCAAAGCTTCCAAAGTTCCAAGTTTCTTGAACAGATGTGCCTGCCTCATTTGTTCTTGCCGAAGCATTCTCTTCCAGGATAGATTCCATAGGTGGTTGTTTAGCAGACATCATATCATAATCATGAAATATCAATGAAACATTCGTGGAAGTAATTTTTATTTCCATGTTTACTTTTCCTGCCAGCAATGCCTTTAAGGGATTGAAGTTTCCGGCACTCATATTTGTAATTTCACAAGATGATGGTGCATCCGGAATACTACACTCTGGAGTAGTCTGCAAGAATCTCATTTGAATAGGCGTACTCGTAGTATTTACAGTGTCAAGTGTTCCATTATCTTGGAATTTTCTAAATCCTTTCTCCATACCCATTGAGCGTACAGTTATATTTATTTCTGAAGCACTTAAGTTCATTGAAGTCTCTCTAGGAGGACCGTTCTGTGAAAATACCATAACTTTAGCATAATTGGAATTGTTTAATACTGGCACATAGAATGTCCCATTTGAAATACTCTGCGAATCAACAATATAATAAACAGTCCCTATTCCAGCTGCCCTATTTCTGACCTTGAGGTTTACATTAACATTAGTTGTTACAAGTCCTCCGGTAGAGTTGATTATATTTACCTTCATTAAAGAAGTGTTTACAGATACTCCGCTGGTGTTTGTGTTATAAAAGTTTCCTGCAAGTTTGTATAGAGTTACATTAACCTCAAGATTATCATTAGTTGTTAGGTTTTGGAAAGCAGCAAGATTGTTTGCTGCTGCAGGATTGGCAGAAGCATTGCCCAGCGAGGCATTTCCTGCATAAAATTCTAGCATATATCCAGTTTGATTCAAGAGTGAAAAGTTATAATATGCAAAACATCCAGGATATGTAATATTAATGTCTCTCGTAAGATTTATTGAACCATCATCTCCACTTCTTGGAGGGACAAAGCTTCCAGTATCCGTGGTCCAAGGCAACATTTTTATTGAAATACTCGTAATATTAATGTCGCTGTTATTAGCTCCTGCTTGGACATTTATGCATCCGTGAATTGTTGTTTTTCTCATTACCAGACTTTGGTTTGTTTGTATTACTGCCCCCCCAACAGCAGTTGACTTGTTAATGTTGTATGCTTTAGGTGGTGCAGGACATGTGCTGTCATTCATATTGTCTCTTCTGCTTAGATTATTCATATCACACGCAGTAGGGTCCATTAAGTATCCAAATGAACTTCCCGGGAAGGAAAACATCCTAAAGAATGAGATAGTATATGCTCTATTAGCAGGTAGGACAATAACTTCATTGTAAGTTTTCTTCTGGAACTGGCTTTCAACAGGGAAACCAAGAGCATTATCTATAACTTCATATCCAAATGAGACGTTAGAGGTGCCGTTAGTCGCAGTCAGATTGATTGTGAACCCCGGTTGAAGATAGAATGTTCCACCATTAAGAGTCATATCAAACATCTCTTCTCCTCCTTCTCCGCCGCCTCGGCTATTATAATACATGAAAGAAGGAAATTCAGGCAAGGGCATTCCAGTTTTAGTTGCAAGCCCACTAACATTATAGAAAATTGTCTTAAGCTGGTATCCTTGGAAGTTAGGGGAAGCGTTTACGTTTGCAAGTCTAAAGTATCCCGATAAATTAGTCATTGTGGAGGACAATGCCGCAGAAGTGGAAGGACCTCCAGTAGGGTCACGAGTTATGCCATAAATTGTAACATTTGTGCCGTTTTGCCAGCAGGTTGAACATCCAGTTTCATTTCTTACATATCCTGTAAATGCAAAAGCAGGATAGAATTGCAGAGAAGAAGTAACGCTTAAATTGGTAGCTCCAGTTATTCCAGTTGTATTTATAGTAAATGCCATTGCAGATTGCGAGTTAGACCTTGACCTGACAGTAATCCAAAAGTTTCTTGTCGTCCCATTTGGAATAATTCCTGCAGCAGTTGTGTTTTCAAACGTCAAATTAATAGTCGTAGACGCCCCAGCATCACTGCTTGCATTCCTAAATGTTATGTTGCTTGCTGTCGTTCCATTACCATCCACAACAAATATATCCGGGTCGGCATCGGTAGAAGTAAACAATATTACAACATGAGTAATATTTTCAGTCATTGCTCCAATAGAAAAATTAAAAGTGTCATTTTGTCCAAAGTTGTAAAAACTAGATGGATTATTTATAGTAAAGTTTGCATTCATTGCAGAAGCAAATCCTGCAATAGCCAGAATAAAAACTATAGAAAACGCTGCAAGCAAGGACAAACGCGAATATTTACCCACCATCTTTTTACTTTATTACTTGGTAGGAGTCCTTTATAAATTCTTCGTTTTTTCAGATTTGTCTAAAGTCAGTAAAATTTTAAGATTAAAATAAAAAAGATATATTCTCTTTGAAGTTATAAAACAAAATATGCCGTCCCATCTCGCGTTTTTTCACTATGGTCTGGTTGCTTCTAAGTTTTAATTGCTCCAAATAGGTCTTATTTTATTTCTGCTTTTTTCAGAGATGATAAAACACATTCAACAATATTTCTCTCTTAAAATTATTGTGCATGTATTTCCAATCTTAATCTTTTAGAGAAGAAATAAAAAATAATAGGATTGCAAAGATGTTTCTCACTAGCAAATAAAACCCATAATTAGTTATTGCAATAACGATATTAAAGTTTGGAGATACAGATACACACAAGATTAATATGTCAAGATTTATAACTTCTCTATTTTTTCTA
This sequence comes from Candidatus Pacearchaeota archaeon, assembly GCA_018303945.1. Classification (GTDB taxonomy): domain Archaea; phylum Nanobdellota; class Nanobdellia; order Pacearchaeales; family GW2011-AR1; genus JAGVXD01. The sequence goes on along the minus strand of JAGVXD010000006.1, from coordinate 18,017 downwards.
TCATTACGCCTCTATAGCTCAGTCGGTAGAGCGACTGATTCGTAATCAGTAGGCCGGGGGTTCAATTCCCCCTAGAGGCTTATTAACATCTTAAATAAAAATTGTAAACCACACCATAAATAAATTTTTAAATGGCTCTTTTCTTTCACCAATAATAAAAAAGAACATGGGAAGCAATATAGATTTACGAAGATATGAAGACCCGTCATCTATTCAGGATGCATTTTCAAAGGTTGTTTCAGGCAAGGCAGGATACAAGGCAGTAATAGAACGTAAAAAGCCCAAGCCTAAATGCACCAAATGCGGCAGAGGCGGGGACGAAGACCAGAAGTTCTGTCCCCAATGTGGAGGTAAGATGGCAGTTCCCATGACAAATTGCCCCGGATGCAAGAAGCCCATTAATGAAAATGATAAGTTCTGTATTGAATGTGGCCACCAGCTGAAGGAATAATTTATTAATCTCCTTTACACAGAATCTTCATGAAAGAAAAGATAGCAGACTTAATGCATAAAAAGACGGGCTTGCCTAAAGAGCAGATTTTATCTTTAATTGAGATTCCTAAGGATTCTTCTTTAGGAGATTATGCTTTCCCATGTTTTTCCTTATCAATTCTTCTTAAGAAAAATCCTGTTGAGATTGCAAAAGAGATTTCTTCAGACATCTCCTCTCCAGACTTTGAGAATATTCAGGCTGTAGGACCATATCTTAACTTCTTTCTGGACCGAAAGCATCTTGCCTCTTCAGTTATTCAGAAAATTCTCAAGGAAAGAAGTAAATACGGCTCTTCTACTTTAGGCAAGGGAAAAACCATAGTAATAGACTTATCCGCTCCAAACATAGCAAAGCCCTTCGGAATAGGGCATTTAAGGTCAACTATCATCGGCAATGCAATTTCCAATCTGGCCAAATCTCTAGGTTATAAAACAATTAAGATAAATTATCTGGGAGATTGGGGGACGCAATTTGGAATGCTTATCGCAGGATATAAGAAATGGGGCAAAGAGCAAGAACTAAAGAAGAACCCTATAAAACACTTGCAGGATATATATGTTAAAGCAAACGTAGACGAATCAATGGAACAGGAGGCAAGGGATTGGTTCAGAAAATTGGAGGCGGGAGACAAGGATGCACTCAAGTTCTGGAAGAAATTTAGAGACCTTAGCCTTAAGGAATTTAACAAGATTTACTCTCTTTTGAATATAAAATTTGATGTGCTTTCAGGAGAATCTCTTTACAATAAAAAAATGGATGCAACTATAAATCTGCTTAAAAGTAAAAAACTGATAAAAAAAGACAAGGGGGCAGAAGTTGTAGATTTAAATTTATATGGCATTGGAGTCTGCCTTATAAGAAAGAGCGACGGTGCTACTCTCTATGCAACTAGAGATATAACTGCCGCAATAGATAGGTATAACTCCTATAAATTTGACAAAATGATTTACGAAGTTGGATCAGAGCAGTCTTTGCATTTCAAGCAGTTCTTTAAGGTTCTGGAGCTGGCAGGTTTCAAGTGGGCGAACAATTGCGTTCATGTAGCACACGGGCTTTACTTAGACCGAGATGGAAAGAAATTTGCAACAAGAAAAGGAAAAACTATATCTATGTCTGAAATTCTTGATGAAACGATAGAGCTTGCCAGAAGAGAGATAGAGAATAGGTATCAAGACCTAAGCAAAAAAGAAATTGAAAGCCGCGCAAAATCTATTGCACTTTCAGCAATATTATATGGAGACTTAAAGAATTACAGAATGAATGATATAATATTTGACATAGAAAGATTTCTTTCTTTCGAGGGCGACACAGGCCCATATCTACTATATACTTTCGCCCGTGCAAGAAATATATTGAGAAAGGCAAAATACAAGCCCTCTTCAAAGATTGAATTTTCCGACTTAAGCGACCTAGAAAAGAGAATTGTCTTTGCCCTAAGCCAATTTCCATCAGTAGTTGAAAACTCCTATATGCAATATTCTCCTAATCTCATAGCTAATTATTCATTCCAGCTAGCCCAACTATTCAATGAATTTTATCACAAGGAAAAAGTCATTGGAGCAGAAAACGAGCATTTCCGCCTTTCTCTTGTAGACTCTTTTTCACAAGTCCTAAAAAACGCACTTTCTCTTCTCAACATATCAGTAATTGAGAGAATGTAGTATTCTCTGATATACTCTGCTATCACAATTCTTAAATAGAGTCAGTAAGCAATAACAATATGGAAATGATAATGATACTTTGGGCGACAACAGTATTCTTCCTCTTGTTTCTGTTGATTTTACTCTTAATTAGAGCTATAATGCACAAGTCAGTTCCCCGCACCATTCCAAGAGTCAGCAGTGAAGTTCACAAGATTAAGAAGCAGATAGAAGATTTATAGTAAAGGACATAGCAAATTGAACAGTTATGTTTTTCAATATATTTACCGTAATAATGCAACTCTGTAAGTTCTGCCATGTTTCGCTCACAGAATATTTTCATCGAAATCAATAAACTTATAAATCTCTTATGGCTCTTCTAAAAGTAGACCAGTGGCACGTTCGCCCCGTGCTTTACCACAAACGGGCGTCATGGTGGGCTGAAAGGAGCGCGTAAGGCAGAGTCATGGGGGTCTTCTTCCGGACGTTGACGTTTTGTCCTGCTCGATCGTGCTCTTGTGAACCGGGTCAGGCCTTGATCGGAGCAGCCCTCATCAGGAAGCATGGTGCTTGCAGGGTAGCAAAGCCGAGAAAGGATGAAGGTAGCTTTCATGGCAAAACCAAGCAACCTCCCCGTCTACACTTCTATACATGATTGCAATTCAGCATAACATATAAAAACTTGCTTCTTATTATCTATGCATGTTAAAAAAGGGACAGATATTTCTGATAGCCGCACTGATAATTTCAGGCATTACAATTGGATTCGGGACTATTTACAATGAGGCATCAGTAGAAAGACAGGATGCGGCAGTATATGATTTATCTACAGAGCTTCGCTCTGAATTGCAGCAAGTCTATGACAACGGAGTAATTAATTCCAAGGATGAAGATAAGATACAGGAGGATATAACGAAATTAGCTTTGTATTATTCAGAGCAAAATCCTGACAGTAATTTCGAGATATTTTTTGGAAATGAAACTGACATATATTATCTAAGTTTAGACCAGATAAACCCTAAAAACGCAGATGTTGAAAAATTACATGTATCCTCCTCCGAAGAAGGAGATGCCGATAGTCCCAATCTCTTTAGGCAAAATCCATCTGCAACAGTTCAGCCAGGGCAAGTGACTTTATGCCTTACTCCGGAGCAAAGAGGAATAGAAGGAGAAGAGACAGATACTCAACCGGAAAGAACCAAATCTCTGGATAGCGATAATGATATAGTGTGCAGGCCGTTTACATTACAGCAAGGGCAGAACTTTTACTTAGTGGTCAGGAAAAAGGTAAGAAATGAACAAGTCGTTATTTACAGATAATAAAGGCATAAGCGAAATGGTGGCTTATACACTTTTGATTATAATAGCTGTAGGCATAAGTGTTCTTGTATATACTTACCTCCAGGTTCTGGTTCCTAAAGATAAAGCAACCTGCCCAGATACAATTAGTGCAACAATCCTCAATGTTTCATGCAGTATAAATGAAATAAATGTAACTGTTTACAACAAGGGACTTTTCACTATAGATGCTCTTTACTTAAGACTGGGCAGTAAAGATAAAAAAGTAAAGCCATTAATAAATTCAGAAAGTGTTGAAATAGGGCAGAATGGCCTTGCTCCCGGACAATCAACCATTCTTAAAATACCTCTTAATACAGGAATAGCTATTGTAGGTGAAAACTCGCTAGAACTTCAGCCAGCTGTCAGGTCACGGGACAGGTTTTCTCTTTGCGACAATGCAGTTATTACCAGAACTCTGGAATGTCGTTAATTACAACAATCTATAAATAACTTCATTTTTCTCGCTTATCTATGAAATTTGCACACATGGGGGATTGTCATCTCGGAGGGTGGAGACAGCCGGAGCTCAAGGAGTTGAATTTTAAGTCTTTTCAAAAAGCAGTGGATATATGTTTAAGTGAGAAAGTTGATTTTGTTCTCATGGCTGGTGATTTATTTGATTCTGCTTACCCTCCTATAGACACTCTAAAAGATACATTTAGAGAATTTCGTAAATTTGCAGAAGCAAAAATACCAGTTTTCTTAATAGCAGGAAGTCATGACTATTCAGCTTCAGGAAAAACTTTTTTAGATGTTTTAGAAAAAGCAGGGTTTTGCAAGAATGTCTCTGTTTTTGAAGAGCGCCAGGGAAAATTAATGTTGGAGCCAACGATATTTAGAAATGTAGCAATTTACGGATACCCTGGAAAGAAATCAGGGTTAGAGGTAGATGATTTGGAGAGAATACGTCTGCAGGATGCCCCTGGATTGTTTAAAATCTTAATGCTCCATACTGCAATAAGGGATGCAGTAGGCACTCTTCCAATAAAGGCCGTAGATGAAAAAATGCTTCCAAAGGTAGATTACCTTGCTCTTGCTCATTTACATATAAATTACAATAAGGAGGGAAGGGTATATTCAGGTCCAATATTCCCCAATAATCTTGCAGAGCTTGAGGAATTGCAGGGCGGCTCTTTCTATATAATAGATAATGGAAAAATAAGAAGACATGAAGTCCGTCTGAAGCAGGTTATAAGTTTAGCAATAGAAAGTAGCAATGCACTTACACTTACAGATGAGATAATAAAAAGACTTGGAAGTGAAAGTCTGCAGGATAAGATAGTAATTATAAAACTTTATGGATTTCTGGAACAGGGCAAAACATCAGATATAGATTTTTCTCGTATAGAAGATTACGTTAAGAAGCAAGGCGTATATGTCCTTCTAAAAAGCACGGCAAAGCTGCAAGTAGCCGAGCAGGAAATACTTATTGACCTTTCAGATTCGGTAAATATCGAAGAGCACATTCTGAAGAAGTTTTCAGACAGCAATCCAAGCAAGTTTAATGACCTCATCTTCCCTCTCTTTAAGTCTCTGCAGATAGACAAGGGAGAGGATGAGAAATCAGCAGTATTTGAGGATAGATTGCTGACAGAGGTGCGCAAGATTTTACAAATATGAAAATAAAAAAGATTACTTTAAAAAATATAAGAAGCTATGAACAGAGCACAATAGATTTTCCCGATGGCTCTCTCTTATTGGCGGGTGACGTCGGCTCTGGCAAGACAACGCTGTTATTAGCCATAGAATATGCTCTTTTTGGACTGCAGCCCGGACAGAAAGGTTCTGCTCTGCTTAGAGCATCAACAAATGCGGGAGAAGTAATGCTGGAGTTTGAGATAGACGGAAATATTGTTGTGATAGAACGGCATCTGAAAAGAGAAAACAAGTCAATAACAAATGACTATTCAGCCATTACTTTAAACGGAGACACTTTGGAATGTTCGGTAACAGAACTTAAAAGCAAGATTCTTTCTTTGCTGGGATACCCTGGAGAATTCATCAAAAAAAACAATCTTCTCTATCGTTATACTGTCTATACACCGCAAGAGCAGATGAAGCAGATTATAACTGAAGATTCGGAAACAAGACTTAATGTCTTGCGCCACATATTTGGCATAGATAAATACAAGAGAGTCAGGGAAAACTCTTTAATTGTAATTAATAGCTTAAAGGAGGAGACAAAGGTTCTACAGGGGGAATTGAAGTCTCTTGATTTTGATAAAGCGCGCGCAGAAGTTTTAAAAGAGAGAGTAATATTATTAGAGCAGAATTGCAGGGAGAAAGAAATTTCTTTCACAGAAAATATATCTACTCGCAAGCAGCTGGAAGGAGAGCTTCAGGATTTAGAGAAAAACATAAAGGAAAAAGAGAATTTTGAGAAGGAAGTGGAGAAAACAGGAATTATTATTTCTTCAAAGAATGAACAGATAAAATCCTTAAACAAAGAACTTGCAGAAATATCAAAGTCTCTTGAGGTTGCAGGAATTCAATTCAATGAGACAGAATATAATAATTCTATATCTCTTCTCAATCAAGAGAGAAGCAATCTTGAATCTTTGCAGGCGGCATACGTCTCAACAATAAGCCGCATAACTTCTCTGGAGGAGGCAAAAGAAGAGAATGAGGAAAAAAAGAAAAGAATATTCGGCATGAGATTCTGTCCTGCCTGTCTGCAGGATGTTCCGGAGCCGCATAAGCACAATATAATCAATGAAACAGAAACAAAAGTGGTGCAGATAGAAAAACAGCTTGTACCTCTAAAGGGAGAAATCTTCTCGCTTTCATTATCCATAAAAAATTCCAAGCAAGATATATCAAGATACGAAAAAGATAAATTAGAGCACGAAATAAGGAAAGCAAGACAGTCTTATATAGAGAAACTAAGGGTCAAAAAATCAGAGATGGAAAAATCAAAAGATGAGCTTGAGAAGGATATATCGTTTCTTTCAAGCCACACTTCAAGTTTAAAGGAAAACATTCTTAAATTCTCTAAATATGAATTGTTATACAGAAAGAAGGAAGAGGAGCTTAAGAAAGCATTTGTCACCGAAAAGAACACTGAAATATTAATCGCGGAGCTTAGAAAAGAGATAGAACTGACTGAAAAGGAAATCTCACAGTTAAGAGACGTCATCTCAAATAAGGAATTGAGGGGGGAAAAACTCGCAGAACTTGCTTCCCTAACGGACTGGATATCAAATTACTTTTCAAATTTAATTAATTTTACTGAAATGCAGATTTTGCTAAAATTAAGAAGAGAATTTTCAAGAATATTCAGCAAATGGTTTCACATGATTGGAGGAGAATCATTCGAAGTTCAGCTTGATGAAAATTTTACACCCCTAATAATGCAGGGAGAAGTTGAAATGGATTATTCTTTTCTTTCAGGAGGCGAACGTACAGCAGTTGCTCTAGCGTACCGGCTTGCCCTTAATCAGACAATTAACTCCGTTCTTAGTCAGATTAAGACTCAGGACATAGTTATACTTGACGAGCCGACGGATGGATTTTCAGAGGCACAGATAGAGAGAATAAGAGATGTTCTTCAGGAAGTTACAGTTAAACAGCTTATTATAGTCAGCCACGAGCAGAAAATAGAGGGATTCGTAGACCACATAATACATCTGCGCAAACAGGGAGATATTTCAGAAGTAGATTATAAAAAAGACTCTCTAAAACAGAGTAATTTGGCATAAAAGGGCAGCACAGCAAGAGTATGCGATAATATGGATAACTGCCAGGTTAGATTACATATTTGTACACATTTCTCTATCTAGATAATCGATGAAAGCATAATATAATTATAGTGATAGAAATTAATTTTCGGTAGCCTAGGACATATGTCCTGACCTAGGACACTTATTTTAGAAAGGATATCTAAGAAAAATCAGGAAAAATAATCAGTCCGTAAACCAAAAAATCTGACAAACATTAAATATTCTGCCGGATAATGCCTTAAATTCCAACTTTCCAGCCAACCAAAAAACTTAAATACTTAGCTCTGATAAAAAATTTAGAGGCTTTGAGTTCTAATGATGAACAACGATATTGGTCAGAATATGCTTAAGTCAAATACCAGCATAGTAGGCATTGTATGCAAAGACGGAGTAGTCATAGGTGCAGATCGCCGCACTACAGCAGGAAGCATAGTCATGAATAAGTCTAAGCAGAAAATAAGAAAAATAAACGATTATTTGGTAGCCTCTTATACGGGAGGAGTTGCAGATTTAGAGCTAACTAACAAAGTTATCGCCGCAGAGCTTCGTCTTAAGGAGTTAAAAACAAAGTCTCGCCCCACAGTAGAGGAAGCAGCCAATCTCCTAGGTATGATAATTTATAGAAATATAAGGACCCCGACAATGATTCCAAGCATAGTCGGCACTCTAATAGGGGGAATAGATGAGAATGGCAAGGCTTCGTTGTATACTATTGAACCAGCAGGAGCGGCTATGGAAGTTGAGGATTACGATGCCAACTTCTCTTCAGGCATGCCTTATATTTTAGGATTCCTTGAAAGAGCGTATAAGAAAGACCTAGCTGTAAAAGAAGGAATAGAGTTAGCTAAGGAATGTATAAAATCTTCTACCCAGCGCGATGTAGGTTCAGGTAATGGTATTGATGTATATTCAATCACAAAAGAAGGCATCAAGCACGTTGTTTCTGAAGAAATAGTAGCAGAATATAAGTAATTTTTTATCATGGCAGACATTTTGAAGAGTATAAAAGACGAACTACCAAAAGTTGTAAGCGATGCGAATTTTGAAGGAGCGAACATAGTTCTCTACACCTCAGACAAGGAATTTTTCAGGACTGGAGAATCTAAAGTTAAGGAAGTAGTGGACAAAATTAAGAAGAGAATAGAACTTCGGGCGGAGAACAAAATTCTTGCAAGCGAAGACGAGACTGAAAAGACCATCCGCGCAATAGTGCCTGAAGAAGCAGGGATAGAAAATATTATATTTGATGTTCAGCGCAGCACAGTCGTAATAGAAGCAAAAAAACCTGGCATGGTTATTGGAAAGCAAGGCTCAATACTTCAGGATATAAAGCGCACCACTTTCTGGTCTCCAACAGTGCAAAGAAGTTCGGCTATTCCAAGTAAAATTACTGAAAAGATACGCTCGGTACTCTATGCTAATAACACTTATCGGCGTAAGTTTCTGCATGAGATAGGTAAGAAAATATACAACGAGTGGAACCCAGAAAAAATGGATATGTGGGTGCGTCTTACTTATTTAGGTGGTGGAAGGCAAGTCGGCCGTTCTTGTCTTCTTCTTCATACTCCTCGTTCCAAAGTTCTTCTTGATTGCGGAATAAATCCTGCAATTTCCGAAGGGCAGGAAAGATTTCCATATCTTAATGTTTGTGAAATAGGAGATTTGAATACGGTGGATGCTATCATTCTCTCTCATGCACACATAGACCATAGCGGGCTCATCCCATATTTATATAAGATGGGATATAAAGGCCCTGTTTACCTGACTGCTCCAACTCGGGACATCGCCGCCCTTTTAGCTTTGGACTTTGTGGGAGTAGCATATAAACAAGCAGCTTCCCCTCTATACAGGGCAGAAGATATCAAGGAGATGGTCAGGCATTCCGTCTGTCTGGAATATGGGGAAGTCACAGATATAACGCCAGACATAAGGATAACTCTCTATAACGCTGGACACGTTTTAGGTTCAGCGCAAGTGCACATAAACATAGGGAATGGTCTTCATAACTTAGTTTATGGAGGTGATACAAAATATGCGAAAACGCGTCTTCTCGACGCAGCCGTGAATCATTTTCCACGCATAGAAACATTAACAATAGAATCGACTTATGGCTCAAAAGATGATGTTTTGCCGCCTAGGCAGGAAATGGAGCATAAATTTATAGAGATGGTGAAAGAGACCATTTCACATAATGGAAAGATTCTTCTTCCAGAATTAGGCCTTGGGCACGCACAGGAGACAGTTCTTAGAGTAGAAGAGGCAATTCGTACAGGAGATCTTCCCAAGGTCCCGGTATATATAGATGGAATGGTCTGGGATATAACTGCTATTCATACAGCTTATCCAGATTTCTTGAGTGCCTCTGTAAGAAGCCAGATTTTTCAGGATAATAATCCGTTTATATCAGACATTCTCAAGCGTGTAGGAAGTCCTGCAGAGCGCAAGGAAGTCCTTGAGGGAGGACCTTGTATAATTATTGCAACATCAGGTATGTTGGTTGGAGGAGCTTCAGTAGAGTACTTTAAGAATTTAGCTAGCGGAAATAATAACTTAATAGTTTTTGGTTGTTATCAGGCAATAGGCTCTCTTGGGAGACAAGTTCAGGAAGGAGCTAAAGAAGTGTTTGTAGACAATGAGAAAGTCTCAATTAATATGGGGGTGGAAACGATAAGTGGTTTTTCAGCGCACTCTGGAAGAAATGAATTGCTGCAGTATGTAAGCAGAATGACTCCTAGACCAAAGAAGATAATAGTCAACCACGGAGAAGTATCAAAGAGTTTGGATCTTGCTTCAACTTTATATAAACTAAATAGGGTTGAAACTGTCGTTCCTCGTAATTTAGAGACCGTCAGATTAAAATAACCCCTAAACTTAAAAACACCTCTGCTCTTATTACTACATGAAACATTCTGCAATCATTACTTATATTCTAGTGGTGATGTTTTTAATCGCACAAATTATAGGCTTGGCAGTCATAGCAGCATATTCTCCAGTCATAGAAGAAGTTCAGGATGAAAACGGAACTATATTAAATGTAACTCATTATAATATGCCTTACGGCACAAATCCTCCACAGGATACAAATGAGAAATATACTCTTATCTCCATAATAACTGCTTTCATTATAGCACTTGCTTTGATGGTCCTTTTGATGAGCCTTCGTGCAGAGACCTTTCTAAGAATTTGGTTTTTTGTCGTAGTGGTTCTTGCAATAGGCATAACCATAAACGCTGCAATTCAATCTATACCTTATTCTTCATTTATTGCCCTGCTAATTTCTCTGCCTTTGGCGTATCTTAAGATATTTAAGAGGCATATAGTAGTTCATAATTTTACAGAGCTTTTAATTTATCCGGGAATTGCATCTATATTCGTTCCTCTATTGAATATCTGGACTACACTTATCCTTCTGGTAATTATTTCCCTTTACGATATTTACGCTGTTTGGCATACCGGATTTATGCAGAAGATGGCGCGTTATCAGATAAAGAAACTGCGCGTATTTTCAGGTTTGTTCATACCATATATTCACAATAAAATAAAGTTAATAAGAAGTAAATCAAACGCCTCAAAAAAATCCATAAAGGTAAATGTTGCTATCTTGGGCGGCGGAGATATAGTATTTCCAATTATTGTTGCAGGAGTAGTTTTGCGCCAGTTCGGTCTTGTTCCGGCAATAATAGTTTCACTTGGGGCAACTATCGCTCTTTCCATACTATTTTACTTTTCAGAAAAAGGGAAGTTTTATCCTGCAATGCCCTTCATATCGGCAGGATGTTTCGCTGCCATAGGGCTAATTTACATAATATACTAATAGGTAGGATACTATTTTATAGTTACAACAATAGAAAAGTTTAAATACTCCGAATTTTGTTACTATCTCATGACAGACGTAAATAAAGGCAAATTTTCCAATATGAGTACTGCGAAGAGGATTTCTCCAGGTGGTCCTGTTTTTTCTTTATTTAATTTTAACTATGCCTTTGAAGGCAGAGAGGAGACCCGTTAAAATGATAATTAAGCAGGAACTAGTTAAGAGAATAAAGGACTACTTTAATCTTAATATTTACGAAACTAAAGTCTGGCTAGCTTTGCTTTCAAAAGGCATAGCTTCAGCCGGAGAGGTATCAGAATTATCCGGGGTTCCAAGAAGCAGAACATATGATGTCTTAGAGTCTTTGGAAAAGAGAGGATTTGCAATAACTAAGATAGGAAAGCCAGTTAAATATATCTCTATAAAACCAACAGAAATAATTGAGAAGATGAAAACTAAGACTATGAATGACGCACATGAGAGAGTTAAAACTCTTTCAGAACTTAAGGCAACATCGGAATATGCAGAGCTTGAACAACTTCATAACTCCGGCATCTCACCAATAAAATCGCACGAAATCACAGGCTCATTAAAAGGCCGTTCAAATATCATGGGGAAGATGCGCGATTTAGTTGAGAACACAGAGAAAGAACTTGTGCTTTGCACATCAATTGTTGACTTTGAAGACAAGAGCCGTGTTCTAGTGCCCGCATTAGAAAAGCTATATAAAAATAACATAAAGATTAAGCTTGCACTTTCAGGCGACCCGGAGAGAGTAAGAAGGTTTACTACAAGATTAAATATAAAATCAAGGCAGACTGATAATCCGGGCAGATTTATAATTTCTGACAAGAAACAGGCTCTCATCATGATAACTCCTGAACATTCAGAAGAGGAAATGGGTGTATGGTTGAACTCACCATTCTTTACAGAATCTTTGGCTAATATAGTAGAAAATGCCTTGAAAAACTCACAGAATCAATAATTCAACTGATTCAGCACCAATCTCAATTATATTTCTCTTATACTTGTTAATAATGTCCTCTAAAATCTTTCTATCTGCTTTCATAGGTTTTTCTATAGCATAGATTACTCCATTTTTAACAAATGTTTTTCTATGTTCTTTTTTGAAAGCAGAAACATTCTCCTTCATAGATATGGGAGGTCCGCGTTTTATTGATTTCTCAAACTGCTTTACTGCATAATAAGTATCAGCGTAATCACTTCCTTTATAAATGAAAACATGATTAATCACCTCAAATCTCTCTCTTATGCGCGACAGTAAAAAACTATGCACTTTTTTTAGTTTTGTTCCTGCAATATCTCCGTGCTGCCCACGGGTTAAGATTTTTAGGTGAAATAATACGGCATTTTTCTTTTCAGCTTCTAATTTTATCTTCTTCTCACTAATTTCTTCATATCTAAAAAAAGATTCATTAGGTTTCTTGAGAAATCTCTTTAGGGCGGACTGGAATTTTATGAATGTTTCATCGCTCAAGGCGGCAAGGACATTTCTTTCTTTCCAAGTCGGGTCAACAAGTACAATTGGACTTTTGAGTTTGCTCTCATTCATGCTTACTGCAATCTCGTCTTTGTTTTTATATTTCTTTTCAGGATCCAATATTATTTTTTCTCTGGAATTGGCTATTTCCCTGGCCATCTTTAAGAAAGAGCCATAATTTATAATCAGGCATTCTATTGCATATCCGGAGAAACCGCGTACATAACTCTCAGCTCCATATACTCCCTGTGCTTTGCAGAAAGCTTTGGCAAATATAATCTCATTTCTTATTTTAGGATTTTTTTTGATTTTCTTCTTAATATAATACACATGGGAGTAGCTCATGTCAGTAACATTATTTATTTCATAAGGGCTGTTCACGTGTTTTACAGGGATTACCTCTAAGACGATATTTGAATTTAATTTACCGTCCAGAGAATTCTGCCGCAGAATGGCACAATTATCAGAATTCACGGTAATTCTAAAATAATCCCTGCTTCCATGGATGATTTCCATTTCTCCAATGCCTTCTGATATCTTCCGTATTGCCGGCTCCAGCTTGCTGTATATTTTATCTACCTCGCCTTTGCATCTGATAAAAATATCTATATCATAAGTCTTGTCTTTAACTAAAGTCTCTCTTGCAAAGCTCCCTCCAACAAATACGCCGGCATTTATCTTTCTAGCATCTATTTCTCTTTTTAGCGTTTTAGTTACTCTCTTGACAATATCTTTTAAGAAATCAATTTCTTCTTTTGAAGGATTTAATTCCATAATATCAGCTATTTTTTTCATCATACTGAAGTAATCAGCATTGCTTTTTAAATTGTCCGATGTCGAAGTGTCTGACAAACCACGCACTTCAGTGCGTGGAACACTTCGATCACAAGAAAATCCGAAGGATTTTCTGATATTACTTTTCAAGAGGGCTCAAATCAACAATATATTTGCCATCTTCTAGCTGGTAAACATGCGGTTTAGTTTGGCTAAATAGTTTTGCAAGGTCAAGAAGATATTTTCCGGGCTTGACTATTTTTATGCTCTCAAAATCAAGGAAAACCGGCACAGAGGTGTCAGTTTCAAGTCCGGCAATTTCCCTTACATCTTGTTCTATCTGTATTTTCTCTTCTTCACTAAGCACCGGAATGTCTCCTGCACTTGCTTTCTGTCTTAATATCTCCTGATATTTCTCATCTTTCATATAGAAGAAAAATTTGCTCCCACATGCACATCCATTTAATATCTCTTCAGAGCCGTCTCTGTAAGTTTCAGAGCAGTGAACACACCTATATGCCATAGAATCCCAAATTTACAAGGCTTAATAAATATTTATGTGAATCTGAAAAACTAAACTAATCATTCAAGAGAAGCTCTATCTTTTTAGGGTCCCTCTTTATTTCCTTGATTATAGAAGCAGGACCAATTACTGTAAGAGCACTGCTGTCGCCAACAAGTCTCTTTGCTATCCCATATTTCATCTTGCTTAACATAGAGCTATCTTTAAGATCCGGCTCTATAACTGCTAGCTCTATTCCTTTGAAATTCTTTATGTGGTCTACAAGAGCCATAGTATCTTCAATGAGCCGGGCTTCTTCTTCAGCGCGCAGTCTTCCATGAAGAAGGACTATCTTGTTGCTAAGAACTAACGAAAGAATCTTCTTAACTCTCTCTGAAATGGAAAGCGTCTGCACTTCAGAGTAAGGTATAACCTGCAGACTTAAACCCCTTATCTTTTTATCTTTAGTCTTCATGTTCTTTTAGCCAGTTCAAAAAGTTCAGCGTAAAAACCATCAAGATTAGTTCCTTCTTTGGCAGATATCCCGACTACTTTGTATTCTGGAAATGCAGCCTGAATTTTCTTTATATCCGCCTTGCGTAAATCTATTTTGTTAGCCACTATTAGTATAGGTATTTTTCTGGCAACAAGATTGCCAATTATTGTAATGTTGACTTGAGAATAAGGATTTTCACTTGCGTCCAAAACCACAACAACTGCATCCATGTCATCAAGCCATTGTATTGACTCTATTATTCCTTGAGTAGCTTCTTTAGCTCTTTTTTTGGCTTCGCTTTTTTTCACACCATAATGGAGAAAATCTTCGTAATCTATTTTTGTTGCAATTCCAGGTGTATCTACCATCTTGAAAGTAAGTGTTTTGCCTTTAAAATTAATTTCTACTTTCTCCTTAAACTGCACATGCCTTGTTTCATGAGGAATTCTGCTTACTACCCCTATTTCTTCTCCAGTCCAGTCTTTGCATATTTTATTTGCAATTGAAGTCTTTCCTGCATTAGGAGGCCCGTAAAAACCTATCTTTATGCTTATCTTCTTTCTAAACATTCTGTTCAGAAGCTTGCCTGAAAATTTTATAATTCTCTTGAACATATCACTTTAAGAGAAAAGTGTTTTAATAAACCTTACGCTCGCCGCCCATTCTACGCTTCTCCATCTCCTCAAGAATTTTTCTTTTCTCAATAGAGCGGAAGATAGGTATTTCAAACATGCCTGTTCTTTTTCCATCTGCTTTCTTAAAGGCATAAGATGCCTGTTCTCTGTTCCATCCATTATCTATTATTTTCTTCCTGGTAGAATTATCTTCATTGCCAGTCTGTCTTGCATTATATATGAAGTGAATCAGATTATAAATATCATCAGAACTTTTGAACAAATATCTTTCGTATCTGCGCTTGTACCATTCTTGCAACGCTATATAAATTATCAATGCACCAACAATTAAAATAGTAATAAGGGCTATAAGAGTTCCTCTCGGAAATTCTCTTTCTCCTATTGAGAAAGACCGGGATTTGTAATTTCCTATCTTTTCCAAAGGTGGAGAGATATACATTCCTAAATCTTCCATAGCGACTTCTCCCGACAGTGCAAACTCTAGGGCGTTTTGGTTAGAGAGAGAAACAGCAGTTCCCGAATAAGACTCTGAATTTATTGCCTGGGCATTGTATTGGGAAGCAAAATTTATTTCTTCATAAGGATAGTCTATAATGAGAAACTCTTGGTTAGATTCCACATCGCTTATCTTTTCCAGATTAATCTTGAAGGAAGTCGCAATAGGAGTTTTATCTCCGCTTTCATCCAGAGAAGATATTATAGAATACTCAACACTGCTCTTATAATTTCTGTTGTTCCAGTCTATTAGATTAAGTTTTAATTCATCTAATTTTTCTTCTGAAATAGATTCATTGCTCAATCCAACAGAATATTCCGGGGCGATTGCGGAAAAGCCCAGTTCAAGAGGCACGAGCCCGCGTTCAGATATTTGAATATCATATGGAATGTTTAAATTGGTTATTTGTTCTATTAATCCAACATAGTCGCTCTCATTTAATCCAGAGCGCGAAATATTTTCTAGCTCCGCAATATTCTTCTCCTGTAAACTGATATTCAGTCTTTCATCCAATAAATTTCTGGCAGGAACACTTAGAACAGCCATTGACTTTTTTATCCTGATTATATTGGATTTGGACTGATTGATTAACTGATTAACCGATGACGAAGCATTTCCAACATTAATCTCTATTTCTTTGGTCACACTTGCTCCTTGTGGCCCTCTTGCAGATACCATCAACGTATAATTGCCTATTTCAGAATATCTATAGATTGCTTTGTTTCCCGAAGTTCCAACTTCAGGACTTCCATCTCCAAATTCCCAAACAGACGAGCTTATATTGACATTGGATATTATCGTGAACATAGTAGGAATTCCAATATTAACAAATATGGGTCTGATAGAAAATTCAAATCCTTTTTTCAGAGTAATAGGTATAGCTGTAGAAAATAATGGGTCTGCTCTCCAGTAAATCTGGAGATTTTTCTGGTTAGAATCTACCGGAATATTAAACTTAGCATGTGAAAGCTCAATGTTTAAAGGTCCATTTGAGGATATCTGGGATGGAGAGCCATCAAGTCGGTTTACAGCCCCTCCTTGTATTACTTCATTTCCAGAGCGGTAAATCAATGTGCTGTTTATTATGCTTAGCTCTTGGTTTATTCCCTTTATTTTAATAGGTATAATGCACCCATCTGAACAATCTCTCCCATATATAGATTCAATGTATAAGTCAGCTTCTTCAGCCAGCAATATACCATATATTTCGTTCAGTGTTTTTGATATGCTTAAATTTCTTATAGAGTTAAAAGCAAGTGGCCTTACAAATACTTCATAATCTCTTTTAGGGTTAAATTCAAGTCCGCTTCCTCCGCATGACGGGCTTGACTGTTCAGAACGAATAGAATATTCTCTATTATCTGATTCGGCATAGAGGCATACAACATGGTCACTTTCTGAAATTATGCTCCAGTTCACAATACATTTCGCTGTCTGCTTTCCAAGCCCCGGAGAATTGACTGTACAGCTATCTAGAAAATTGCTCTCATTATCAAATAATTCAAATATTATTTTGCTCTGATTATTGGTAGCGTTTATTATCGCTCCAAGTTCATAAGAAGGAGCAGATTTTAAGTATATTTTAGTGCATGAGGGTTGAGGTGTGAGAATTACATCTTTATAGCTTAAAATTTGTAAAGAATTATCAAAGCATCCGTTGGATTCTATCGGACAGGAAAGCTCCGATTTAACATAATCTATTGCAGATAGTTCAATATCTTTGTTGTCCAATGGAATAATTCTTATGGGAGTTGTACAGCTAGGACCATTGGAACTTGATATGACTAAATCTAATTCTTCTATGGAAACATCAGCATCGTTAATGACAAATCCGGCAAAAGAATCGCTCCCATTGATAATCTGCACTCTATTTACCTCCCCTTTCGCTTCATAAGTATCTCCACATCCGGGATAACTGCAATTATATTCAACTCCCTCTTCATAATTATTTGCATTAAGGAGACTAAACAAGCTTATCTCGCCTAGAAAATTGCTTTTTATAATACTTGATGCAGGTTCTCCCGTAAATCTTACTTTAATCTTTCCCTCAATATTTTCTCCGGTAGTGTATGTTCTCTTTATTGTCTCATTATTAAGGGTGACGCTTGCTTCTGCAAATGCTCCTACAATAACCACAACAAGAAGAATCACAATCAACACCTGTTTTTTATCCATATTCCCAAGAGTTAGTTCTCATTTAAAAATATACCGAAATCATGAATCCACACTAATTTTTTGCGTCCGCTCGCTCGGAATCGAGGGAAACCAACCCCCCAAAAACATAGCCGTCGCCGCTGACGATCCAGCCGTCGCCGCCGACACACAACCTGCCGCCGTCAAGACCCCAGTCGGAGCCCAAGCAAACAACCCTCACAATAAGTTCATTAACTGAATCAAATCCAGAAACATTAACCCCTTTAGGATATTCAGTATCATTTGCAATAGGAGATAATATATTTGCTTTCTTATCTGAAGTATGAACTAATCCTCTTGCAAGTCCGCCTTCTAAAAACTTTCCGTGTTCTTGTACGCCTCGCTCAAAAGAACCATATGGAACAAAAGAAGTATCTCCATCAAGCAAGTATATTCCATTTACTTTTCTTACT
>JAGVXD010000022.1 GCA_018303945.1 Candidatus Pacearchaeota archaeon | reverse complement strand
ATTCGCTTTGTAACACATGCAAAATAAGAGGGGAAAAAGGTTTATTCTAAGTGTAGCTGTTATGCAAATTGTGCTTATTGTAATGATGAGTTTTGCTTTTACATTTATTCTTTCTGCGGAACTTGTGCAAAGTGTTGAAGATCCAAAAATTAATGTAGGTCGCCCTCCAATTAAAGAGCAAACTGTCAAAGTTAATTTTGTAAGTAAAGACGGCACAAAAGTGACTTCTACACCAACAGCGACCAAAAGTGCTCAATATGTAAATATGCCTAAGGGTGCATATGATTATAATGTTCAATTTTCTGACGGAAGCACTTTGAGCAGAGCAGATATTAAAATGATTAATCCTCCTGGTGCCGATGGCACAGGAGGTAGTATAGTAACTTCTCAAGGAACAACAAGGCCAATAAGTCCTGAAGAATACAAATCTTTTCAATCTCAGGTAAATGCACAAGGAGGAGCATTGCAGGGTCAAAAACAATACACAGTTTTAGGTCAGTCACTTTATGGTGGTTGGGCACACTTAGCACAGGGAGTAATGTGGGCAGTGTTTGCTGCTGGGGCGATACAATTAATTGGGAACTTGGCAGGTCTGGAGAAAGGCACTACTAATTCTCTAACTATTGCTGCCGTAGGAGGAATAATGGCGGGAAAGACAGTCGCAGCATTTGGACCAGGCGGATTTTCTTCTACCCAAGGTTCAACATTTTGGTCACAAGGCTTTGGTTCTACCCAAGGTTCAACATTTTGGTCACAAGGCTTTGGAAAATTCTTATCTTCCGGCTGGGGACAATTTACTGTGGGATTAGCAGTTGCAGCAGCAATATTCATATTAACATACTCAAAAGAAAAGAAGCAGATGGTGAGGTTTGAATGTCTGCCATGGGAGCCTCCGCTTGGAGGAGCGGCATGCGAAGAGTGCAACAAAGACCCATTCAGACCGTGCTCTGAATACAGATGCAAGTCACTAGGACAGGCATGCCAGCTATTGAACGCTGGAACTGGAAGAGAACAATGCGCATGGGTAAGTAAAAATGATGTTTCTAGTCCTACTATAACGCCGTGGAATGAACCTTTGCAGCCGAAAGAAGCAAAGTACGTTCCAGATACCAGTGTAAGACCTCCGGCACTTGGAAGCAAAATAATTATGGGTGGGAGCGGATGCTTGCCTGCCTTCACAGCATTGCAATTTGGATTTATAACAAATGAGCCAGCGCAGTGTAAAGTAGATTACAATCATACGCAAAAATTTGACGATATGCAATTCTATGTTGGAGGAGATAATTATTACAGGTATAATCATACGCAGTCCATGAGATTGCCTGGACCTGACAGCGCAGACAGTTCTATAAGACCTCTCCTAAATAATGATGGAAGTTTCTCCCTTTACACGAGATGCAGAGATGCGAACGGCAACGAAAACGTTGATGAGTATTCATTTAGTTTCTGTGTTGAGCAGGGACCTGATACAACTCCCCCTAGAATTGAAAAGACATCTATAACTTCCGGGAGTCCTGTGCAGTATAATGTTGACCAGGTGCCAATAGAGATTTACACCAATGAGCCTGCTGAATGCAAATGGAGTACGCAAAGCAAACCTTTTGCAGACATGGAAAACACCCTAAGATGCGCTACTGCGACATATCAAGTTAATGCTGATTTGCTTTACACATGTGCAGGAAACCTTACTGGAATAAAGAACAAAGAAGAAAACATATTCTACTTTAGATGCAAAGACCAGCCAGGCAAAGCAGAAAACGAGCGCAATGTTATGGTACAGAGTCACGAATTGAAACTGCTAGGCAGTCAACAGTTAACGATAGATAGTGTAAAGCCTAACGGAACAATTTCAGGAAGCACCAGCACAGTAAAAACTCTGCTTGAAATAGAAACAAGCAATGGCGCAGAAGAAGGAAAATCAGTATGCTCTTTCTCACCTACAGGAACGCTTAACAGCTATGTTACAATGTTTGAGACAAACAACTATCTTCATAAGCAAGAGTTAAATCTTGTCAATGGAACTTATACATATTATTTCAGATGCGTTGATGCCGGAGGCAATGCGGCTTCTGCAAACACCACATTCAGCATCGCAATAGACAAGAGCGCTCCGCAGGTAACCAGAGTTTATCGCGACCAAGCATTGAAAGTCGTGACTGATGAAGATGCAGAATGCAGGTATTCTCTCACTACATGCAACTTTAACATTGCAGATGGCATCCGCATGGAATATATGAATATTGAGAGTAAAAATAAGCATTTCGCAGACTGGAAACCTGGATTTACATATTACATTAAATGTTCTGATGCGTACGGCAATGAGCCCGGGCCTGCTGAATGCAATCTCATTGCAAGACCTACAAGTTTTGAAAAAGAGCTGTAAGCAAATTGCTAATTTTCTTCATCAGGGTAAATGCCTTCAAAGAACTGGCCGAATCTTTTACCCTTAAGCGTTGCATTTGATAGAGTTAGGACCCAGAATTTTCCTGAATCTTCCAGAAAAGATGGTAAAAGAAAAATCCATCCTTGTCTGTTAAAACGGGCTGCAAGAACTGGCTGGAGCCCCATCATATTTGCAAAGAGCATGAAATCCTCTATTTGGGATTTGGTTATGTAAATCCTGTCTTTCTTGCTTGACTTTACTTCTATTGCGTATCCTCCTGAACCTGATTTCCCCGCAATTACATCACAAGGAGAGTCATCACCAACTCCGGAACCTGCTACTCTCAAAGCCCTCCACCCATTTTCTGTAAAGAGCTTTACCAGTTCGCGCTCCACATTTGCCCCTTTTGATTTATTTGACATTTTCTCTCTTTTTCAGAAGTGAAGAAGATTTGGGTAATAAAAATGTTTGTATTAGTGTTTTCGCATTACTGCCTTTATGCGAGATTTGGCAAATTCTGCTTCTGACTTTCTCTCAATATATCCTCTAAATAAAACGGGAATTGCATGATATGAATATCCTGGATTGTCTTTTCCGCGTGAATATGAGATGAGAGAACATTCTCCCGAAATAGTATCATAGAAAGCCACCCTTTCTTTAGACTTCAAACTTATAAATCTATGTGCTCCGCTGGAGGTTATCCCAGTATAAATCCCCTCTTCGAGAGATGGGGCAAGATCTCCTAATAGAAAGTATATCTTATTTGTTTCTGGAGTTATTGTTAAACGCGGCTTTTCTTTAGAATCGCATTTCTTTATTTTCTGTTCCATTATATCTTTATAATCTTATGTTTAAAAGAATTTAGATACAGAGAACTGCTTAGGTTGTAGATAACTTTGTACGCAGTTCTCTGTCTGGATAACTGCCCTTCCGTGAGCTATATGTAATGCAGTTATCCATATTTTAACAGTTATTACAAATCTCTGGCCTGTAAAGTCCGGCGGCCGTTTAATTTTGCACGCATTGCTGCCTCTTCCAGTATCTTAATAACTTTGTTATTTAATGCTTCCGGAACGTCGCCTGCAACGCTCAAGTCTGGAACTGCAGATTTAATCTTACTTTTTATTATTAAATCAAGGTCTGCCATCAGTTCAAACCTACCTCTGATTTAATTGATTTTATGGCGTCAATGGCAAGAGTGAAGAATTCTTCCAAGGAAAGCCCTAGAAATTCCACTTCCTTTATTATATCGCGATGCACTCCTGCTGCAAATCTTTTGTCTTTAAATTTCTTCATTAAACCTGCAGAGTCCATACCCTCTATGCTTTTTCTCATTAAGGCATAAGAATGAATGAGTCCTGTTACTGTTTCCCCTGCTGCGAGAGCATGCTCTATTTTCTGCGTGCGCTTTTTATCAAGAAGACCTGCACAATCAAATCCACATCCGTGAGAAACTATGATATTTATGAAATTGTCATCGAATCCTGCTTTTCTTAATATTTCTGGAGATTTAGTTAGATGCATTTTCGTGTCTTCTTTTGTAATTCCCCAATCAATGTCATGAATCAAGCCGAGCATTCCCCAATATTCCTCATCTTGCCCGAGTTTTTTTGCAAGTGCGCGCATTACTGCCTCACTTTCAAGATAATGTGAAAGGTCTGAAGAATCTTTGTTGTATTTTTTCACTAATGCCCAAGCTTCTGAACGGGATATTGGAAGATAGTGATGTTTGGGATATTCGGCAGATGGCTTGAGAGAAATTTCTTCGTTGTGCTCCGGCTTCATGAATGGGAATAGGATAACATCGCGGATTGAATCTTGGCCAGTCAAGAGCATAATCATCCTGTCAATACCTAATCCGAGGCCTCCTGTTGGCGGCATCCCTACTTCAAGTGCATTGACAAAGTCTTCATCATAAGGATTTGCCTCTGCATCGCCTTCACCCAATAATTTCTGCTGTTCTTCCAGCAATTGTTTCTGCATGATTGGATCGTTTAGCTCTGAATATGCATTGCCTAGTTCAGTGCCCATGCAAAACGGTTCAAAACGCTCAATCAGACGGCAGAGCTTATCATTTCTATGCAATTTGCAGAGGGGCGTTGTCTCAAGAGGATGATCTATGATAAATGTAGGCTGCTCAATTTTATCTTCTACAAAGTGCTCAAACAATGCCTGTACCATCCATCCCCAAGTCTCTCCTTTTGCCCTGATTTTGTGCTTTGCTAGTAATTTCTCAAGCTCTGACTTTGAGAGAGATTCTACATCTACATCGCCATAATACTTTATTGCCTGTGCCATAGTCATACGCTTCCAAGGTTTTTTGAGTTCTATATCTACGCCTCGGAAATTAATGCGTGTTGTTTGATTTACCTGCATGGCAACATAGGAATATAGCTCTTCAAACAAATCCATCATATCATTATAGTCTGCATATGCCTGATAAACTTCTAGCATGCTAAACTCCGGGTTGTGCCAACGATCAATTCCCTCATTCCTAAAATTGCGTGATATTGTAAAGACGCGCTCGTACCCACCTACAATGAGGCGCTTTAAGTAGAGCTCCGGAGAAATTGCAAGAAAGAGATCCATATCAAGCGCATTAAGATGCGTCTTGAAAGGGCGCGCTGCTGCCCCCCCATAAATTGTCTGCAGATATGGTGTTTCAACTTCATGAAAACCTTTTTTCTTGAGGAAAGTTCTTACTGCGTCTAAAATCTTTTCACGCTTGATAAATACATCTTTTGCCCTGGGATTCATGATTAAATCAAGGTATCTCTTCCTATACCTCTCTTCCTTGTCTTGAAGGCCGTGCCATTTCTCCGGCAGGGATGCTATAGATTTACAAAGCAAGACTGCTTTCTTTGCTAATATTGAGAGTTCGCCGCGCTTTGTCCTGAAAACTATGCCTTCCACACCTATGAAATCCCCACTATCAATATATTTCTTAAAGAAAGAAAAAACGCTCTCTGGAGTTTCTTTCTCCTGAAGAACTATCTGTATTTTACCTGTGCTGTCGTGTAAATCGCCAAACGCAATTTTTCCCATGTCGCGCCAGACCATGAGCCTGCCGGCAGTAACTGCGTGATGCGTTGAGTACTGCTCTGGATTTAAATCTGCATGAGCTCTATGTATTTCGGCAGCGCTGTCTTTCTTAGAAAAGTGATGCGGATAAGGATTTATCCCTGCATCTTTCAGCTCTTTGATTTTGCGCAATCTTTCTTTTACTATTTCTTCCTGGCGACCCATCAAATAGGTAGAAAAAATGTATTTATATAGTTTTATGGATAAAACTGTCAAATATGTTTATTACTTAAAAGTTATTACAGTGAATAAATTTAAAAACTCTGGGACATTATTTATTCTATGAAATTGATAGTAAATGAATTTGGTGCATACTTATCTAAGAAAGAAAATAGATTTGTTATTAAGACAAAAGAGAAAGAAGAAGAATACTCGGCTGACCAAGTAGACCAGATAATAATAAGTAGCCCCTCCTCGCTTTCGGAAGGTGTTGTAAAACTTGCAACAGAAAAGAATATAGATATAGTTTTTACATCTTTTTATGGAAAGCCCTTTGCTCGTATCTATCCGTGCACGTTAGGTGGAACAACTCTTACAAGAAGAGAGCAAGCAAAAGCCTATTTTGATGAAAGAGGAATTATTCTTGTTAAAGAGATACTAAAGGCTAAACTAAAGAATCAACTCTTTTTAATTAAAAGATTAAGTAAAACAAGGAATAAAATATTTTCTCCCGAAATTCAGATTTTGGAAGAAAATCTGATTAAAATAGATAAAATTAATGATAAGAACATAGATTCCATAAGAGATATTCTTTTAGGTTACGAAGGTTATGGTGCCTCCGTTTATTTTCAATGCTTGAACAAAATATGCCCTCTAAAAAATAGGGATCCAGAAGGACAGGACATTTTCAATATGTCTCTCAATTATGGATATGGTATTTTATATTCAGAAGTAGAAAGGGCATGCATTTTATCGGGTTTAGACCCTTATCTGGGTTTTCTACACATGGATAGATATGGAAAACCTTCAATGGTTCTTGACATGGTAGAGCAGTTTAGAGCAGTGATAGACAGAGCAATTATCACTTTGTTTGTGCAAAAAAGACTTTCAGAAGAAGATATTGAGATAATTGGCGAAGGCAAACTTTTAACTAAAGAAGCAAGAACAAAGATTATTGAAGAAGTAATGAAGTCATTTGACTGGAAAGTTACTTATAAAAATAAAAAATTACCTATCTCTGGAATAGTTCTTGAACAAGGAAGAGAGGTAGTACGATATCTTTTAGGGCAATCGGATAAAATTGATTGCTTTATTTGGAGAGATTAAAATGCTTTACTGGTTAATATATGACATTAGTGAAAATAAAGTAAGAAACAAGATAGCATCAAAATGCAAAAATTATGGGCTTTTTAGAGTTCAGAAAAGCTCATTTATTGGCAATTTGAGTAAAAATAAAGCTGAAATGCTTATTTTAGAGATAAAGGAATTAGAATTAAAGCCAGATGATTGCATTTTTATGATTCCTGCGTGTAAATCGTGTTTTTCTGAAAGAGAGATAATAGGTAAATTAGATGAAGAGAGACTGAAAGATAAAGGATTTATTATTTTTCAACATGAGAAATGATAGAATAACTGCTGCAGATCTGATGAATTATACTTATTGTCCAAGAATAGTCTATTTTACTCGTGTTCTTAAGCTTCCACAGACAAAAAGTGCTAAGCAGAAGAAAGGACTAGAAAAAGAGAACTTATTTAAAAAGAAAACCTACAGGAGTAAAACAATAAAAGATTATCCTTTAGAATTGAAGAAAAAGTATAATGTTCTTCTTGAAACAGAAGACTTTGTGACTAAAGCAGATTGTATTGCTATAGATGAGAAAAATAAACTTGCTTTTCCTATTCAGTTGAAATATAGCAAAAAGCCTTCAAAAGTATATCTATCGCAGAAAATTCAGCTTCTTTTTGAATCTTTTCTTATAGAAAAGGTGCTGGGTTATAGTTCTCCATATGGTTACATAAATTATGAGTTATCAAATGAAATAGTTAAGGTTGACTTAGAAGATAAAAAAGAGCTTTTTGAAGTTATAGCAAAGGTCAGAGAAATCATTACAAAGGAGTATTATCCTCCTGCCACAAAATATAAGAAGAGGTTAGTAGATAACTGTTATAGGAAGATTTACTGATGGTAACAAGAGCGTTAAAATTAAAAATTGAACCGACAAGAAAACAACATAAAATTCTTGATGAAATGTTTTGGAAGTGGGCGTCTATTGCAAATAGGTATAATAGATATACTTATTCAAAAAATTTGGGAGAGAGCACTATCAAAGAAAAACTTAAACCAAAACAAGATATTCAAACGGTCCAATTTTCTGAAACAATGGTAAATCAACGTGCAAAACAAGACAATGCTGACTTAAAGAGAGCAATGGAAGAACAAGGGAAACAGAAAGAAGAAGAGTTAAAAGGACTAGAAGAGAGAAAGCTTATTATTGAAAGAATGTTAAATGATAAAGATGAAAGAGAAATTAATCCGCAAAGGCCTGTAAATATAAGACCTAAAGGATGGTTTAAATTTCATAATATTAATCATTGGCAGAGAGAATTTGAAAAATTGGAAAAGCAAATCAAAAGAAAGAAAAATACGATTAAAAAAATAGAAGAAGGAAAAATATACTTTAAACCTAAAAGAGTTAGCTTTTGGTCAAATAATTGGAAGATTAGCTTCAAGTCAAAAAAATTAATACTAAAGCCTTCTAATAGTCAAGAATTAATATTGGATTTAATCACGGAACCAATACAACCTCATAAAAGTTCTTCCTTAAGAAGTAAAGAATTTTTAGAATACCAGATAAGTGATTTCTTAAATTTTTCTCTTCATAGCCTTTTCTTTGGACTTGCAAGCAATGAAGGTCCCTTGGTAGATTTCAAAATTTATGATAAAATAGTAATTCCAAAACCTGAAGAGAGGTTTCCAAAGAAAGAAAGTGAAGAGGGTAAAAAATTAGATTCCTTTGATAAAAGAGTTGAAGAGTATTATTCAGATAAGCTGGAAAAGAAAATAGAAAGAAAACTTAATACTGAAGAAAAAAATGTAATAGACAGAGAGAAAACAAGAATTTGGGGAGAAGTTAACAAATTGGAAGAGATTAGAAGCATTATTGATGAAATAAATGAAATTAAAAAGCAAAAGCATATTTCTGAAAAATCAAAGTTGCTAGGAGAAAAATGGAAAAAAGTTAATAACATTCAAGAAACATTATTAAGCCAAGAATATGTTAGTTTAATCTCTAACTTGAGTGATGAATTAACAAATAAAAAGAAAGAGTTACTTGCTAAAAAATATTCAAAATTTGATGATAAGATAAAAAAAATAAAAGAAGATTATGGTTTAGAATTTGATGAGAATACTATAAAAAAAGAAGGAGAAAAAGCATTTTTAAACCCTGATAAATTTTCTAAATATCAATTTTCTAGTTCTTATCTTAAATTAATTGGAGAAATAGCAAGATCTCTAATTACATATAAAGGTTTTTTAGACTTAAATAAATATCCTATTATTTTCAGAAAACCAATAAACAAAGTTAAGAAAATTCATAATCTTGAGCCAGATGAATGGAAATATTATATTCAATTTGGTTATGAACAAATAAATAATCCAAAGCTAGAGACAGAAAATATCTTAGGTATCGACAGGGGCTTAACTCATATCCTAGCTTATTCTGTTTTTGAACCAAGGAGTAGTAAATTCATATTGAACAAACTTGAACCAAATCCTATTGAAGGTTGGAAGTGGAAGTTGAGAAAATTGAGAAGGTCAATACAGAACTTGGAAAGAAGATGGCGTGCACAAGACAATGTCAAACTACCGGAAAATCAGATGAAGAAAAATCTAAGAAGTATCGAGGATAAAGTAGAAAATCTTTATCATAATTTATCAAGAAAGATAGTTGATTTGGCAAAAGAAAAAAATGCATGTATAGTTTTTGAGAAGTTGGAAGGGCAAGGAATGAAACAGCATGGAAGAAAAAAGTCCGATAGATTGAGGGGTTTAAATTATAAATTGAGCTTATTTGATTATGGAAAAATAGCTAAACTTATAAAATATAAAGCAGAAATTGAAGGAATCCCGATATATCGAATAGACAGTGCTTATACAAGCCAAAATTGTGCAAAATGTGTTTTAGAATCGCGCAGATTTGCTCAACCAGAAGAAATCTCCTGTTTGGACGACTTTAAAGAAGGTGACAACTTAGATAAAAGAATATTGGAAGGAACGGGCCTAGTGGAAGCCAAAATTTATAAAAAACTTGCTAAAAAGATCTTTTTGACAGCAAAAAATAAGAGTCATGAAGAAGTTAAATTACAAATAGAAGTAAAACCTTATAAGATTATTATTTCTAAAGGGACTTTCAAATTGAAAGAAAAAAAAGAAGATTTTGAGATAGAAGAAGATATTGCGATGTTTGATACAAAAAAAGTAATTAAAGAAAACAAGGAAAAAACAGTAATTTTAGATTATGTTTATACGCGTCGTAAGGAAATTATAGGTACAAATCATAAGAAAAATATTAAAGGCATTGCAAAGTATACTGGAAATACAAAAATAGGTTACTGTATGAAACATGGACAGGTAGATGCTGACTTAAACGCTTCAAGAACTATTGCTTTGTGTAAGAATTTTGATATAAATAACCCGGAGATTTGGAAATAGAAAGTTTTTAATATAACATTAACATAGCAAAGTTATCAATATGCGAGGATTATACACCGCAATTCATAGTCCTTAAGGTACTACACATTACATGTGAACGTGGAGCTAATAATAGAAATATTATTAGACTACACCTTATTAATAACGGTAGGAGATCTATATGGTCTTGAATGGAATAGTAATTGTGAAATTATAATTTCTGTTCTTAGCTACTTAAGATGGCTCGTTGCAAGCCACTCGGGGGCTCTCTTGAAGTCAAAGAGCTTTAGACAAATCAGTGTCAAACTGAATAACGACCCGACCATGACTTCATAATCCCGTTCTGATCTTAGATCAGAATATCCTTATAAATGAACTTGCAAAAGTGATACATTCCAAAATTCCCACTGAGATTAGCCCTATTAAGGCTCAGAAAGGCAAATATTGGGGCTCTTTCATATTCAGAAACTAGGGGTTAAGGACTGCAACGGGTTTATCCTTATACTTGATGTTGTTGTCTCGTTTGTCATCTTTCATATTCAGAAACTAGGGGTTAAGGACTGCAACATGAAGAAATCAAAAGCTTAGATATTTCAATATCTATCTTTCATATTCAGAAACTAGGGGTTAAGGACTGCAACTATATCGTAATCGGCACTTTAATAATTGTCTTCCAGATACTTTCATATTCAGAAACTAGGGG